>DASXOT010000316.1:0-4377 GCA_036494065.1 Chitinophagaceae bacterium | reverse complement strand
CGTTTCATCTTCATAATGCCGGGTAAATGCCAGCACCTTCGGATTGTCCACATTGATAAACTTCATATCACCCCTGCCAAATGCCTTATACCTCTTGCGCATACTCATCAGGTGTTTCATAAACCAAAACAATGATGACGTATTTCTCCTTTGCGTTTCTACATTCACAGCCTCATAATTATATTGAGGATCGAGAACTACCGGCAAATACAACTGTTGTGGATTAGTGCGCGAAAATCCGGCATTGCGATCGGGAGACCATTGCATTGGCGTGCGCACTCCATCACGGTCTCCCAAATGAAAATTGTCACCCATTCCAATCTCATCGCCGTAGTAAATAACGGGAGTACCGGGCATCGAAAACAGTAACGAATTCATCAGCTCAATTTTCCGGCGATCATTTTCCATTAGCGGGGCCAACCGGTGTCGTATTCCCAGGTTAATCCTTGCCTTCGCGTCCTTAGCATAGACCCGGTACATATAATCTCTCTCTTCATCGGTTACCATTTCCAGTGTCAGTTCATCGTGATTTCGCAGGAACATAGCCCATTGACAGGTTGGAGGTATTGGCGGCGTTTGATCAAAAATATCGGTGATGGGATAGCGGTCTTCCATTTGTAATGCCATAAACATTCTCGGCATTACAGGAAAATGATAATTCATGTGGCATTCATCCCCATTTCCAAAATAGGAAGCGGAGTCTTCGGGCCACATATTAGCTTCAGCCAACATTAAAGTGCCGGGATAATTTTTATCAATATGCGAACGGAGTTTTTTTAGAAACACATGCGTTTCCGGGAGATTTTCTCCATTGGTTCCTTCACGTTCATACAAATAAGGAACGGCGTCGAGGCGAAAGCCATCAACACCCATGTTGCACCAGAAATCAATGATCTTGAACACCTCTTCATGCACCTTGGGATTGTCGTAGTTCAAGTCGGGTTGATGATGGAAAAAGCGATGCCAATAATATTGTTTGGCCACCTCGTCCCATGTCCAGTTACTTGCTTCGAAATCCTGGAAGATGATCCGTACATCTTTGTATTTCGAAGGATCATCGCTCCATACATAATAATTCCTTTCTTCGGAACCTATTGGTGCATTGCGTGCTATCTGGAACCAGCGATGCTGGTCAGATGTATGATTAATGACCAATTCAGTGATCACTTTCAGGTTGCGCTTATGCGCTTCTTCTAAAAAAATTTTGAATTCGTGTATATCGCCATAAGTTGGATTTATGCTGTAATAATCAGCAATATCATAGCCATCATCTTTAAGCGGGGACGGATAAAAAGGCAGTAGCCAGATAGCAGTAACACCAAGGTCTTCAAGGTAATCAAGCTTCTCAAACAGCCCGCTAAAATCACCAATTCCGTCCTCGTCGCTGTCGTAGAAAGCCTTGATGTGCAACTCATAAATAATTGCGTCCTTGTACCAGTGAAGTTTATCGTGCAAAACGGGAGAATTGGCCATGTCCTTACTTAAAATTACCCCGACTCAAAACAAATTAAAGACCAGAGTTATTGAAATTACAAAAAAATAAGGCGAATGAGTCGCAAACGTCTATTTCGCAGGACGTTGGAAATCCCAAACGGCTTCTTTGACAGAACTACTTTTGGGCATCGTTCAACTTGAAATTCTTAAATACCACCGAGTCACAGAGAATGAACAGAGAAACACGGAGTTTATTGAAAATTATTTGATAGATAGCAACAATTATCTGTTTTTGTGTCATCATTTCAGTGTGTTCTCTGTATTCTCGTGACCAGGAAAATGGCATTAAAGAATATCATGGCATTACAGAATATCATAAAGGAGCTGCTAAAGACCATAGATAAATAAACTTCTGGCTTCCCACTTCTATCTTCTTTCTTCGCCGCTACACGACCAGCAATTTTTCGTCAATCACCCTTGCAATCTTTAAATCAGCATCATTAGATGTAAGAACAATTTTTCCATCTTCAATCTTTATCAACGCTGTAAAATCAGCCTGGTGTTCATCTCCATCCAGCACAACAACAATTGTGCATTTCGCCGCTTCTATATCGATGCCGCTGATGCCCTCGTGAACGATAAATTTTATTGCGCTATACTTCTTTTGAAGCTCGTCAAATTTCTTTTTTATGTATTGTGATCCTACATAAGTTTCGCGGGTAGCGATGTCGACAATAATGGCACTTGAGTGCATCAACCTGTCAATCGCTATTTTGTCCTTGCTATTCCAGACTTCATGAAACCACCTGTGGAGTATGGGAGTATTTGAATTTGCCATAAATTAAGATTTAATGATTTGGTTAGTTTTTGGTAGCGAAAGTTAACTTTTTTTGTTGAAGGATTTCATTAAGAATCACGCGTTATATCATCGTTCAGCGGAGACGGACGAAGCAATCCACCATAAACGAGGATTCCGAAGGAAGTGAAATTCAAAGTAAATTTGGCGATCGTGAGTGAAAAAAATATAAAACCGATTATCCTTCTTTCCGGTCCGGTCGGCGCAGGCAAAACCACAGTGGCCCAGGAAATGGTAAAATTGGCAACTGAACCTACTGTCTGGATTGAAGGTGATAAATTCTGGTTTTTTATTGCAAAAGGATTCAATGCGATTGGCAGAAGTAAAAACTTCCGGATCATAATGACATCAATGATAGCGGCCTCATTACCTTATGCGATCAACGGTTATGGTGTTATTCTTGATTTTTCAATACCGCCCTGGTTTTTGGATACTGCACGTAAAATCGCAGGAGCTCGTGAAGTTCCTCTTGATTATGTGGTCTTGCGGCCGGACGAAAATATTTGCGCTGAGCGCGCAGCTAACAGAACCGAAGGTATCATCAAGGATTATTCTGCTTACCATAATCTTTATGTCTCTTTCGATGAGGCTGGGCAAAATATTATTTACGATAACTTCAGCGAAGCGGCTGCAATTGCAAATACGGTAATGAAGGGTCTGATGGAAGAGCTGTTTCGAATTTCGTGAAATGCGAGTTTAACACCCAGTCACATAAAAATAAATTTGCACTTTTAAAATAAAAATATAGCTTGAATAACGCTACTCTTCGATTACTCACTCTGATTAGTCTAAATTTCCATTGCCAGCAAAATAATTTATAATTGAAAAGGTCACTAATCCTTGCAAGTGACATTGTTCACTATAAAGCATAACTAGTTTTAAAGCATTTATAGCGCCTATTTAATATCCTAAAATAACTCATATGGAAAATGAAAAGAGTTCAACGAGTTTAGCAGAATCTGAAAAAATATCAGAGGAAAGCCTCAAACAGATTGCAACTCAGAAAGAGTTATTTAGAAAAAAAGTAACCGAAATAAAATAAAGAATAGTTAGATGAAAGCATTGACGGTAATTCTGGCTGTGGCAGCGCCTTCTCTTGTAACTTACCAAACAAACCAATCAAACAAGGCCTGGGGAATAGTTACAATCTTTTTAGTAGCCATTGCAAGTACAGCAACAGCCCTTCAATCCATTTTCAATTTCGGTGGCAAATTTAGTATAGAGACGCTAACTTTTTTAAACATAGATGAGCTTGAATCGGGAAATTAAATTTGGAAAAGAAGAGATTCAATATATCAGCAACGAAAATGAAAAATACAGGTGGCTAAGAAATCTAAATCAAGGTGCCAGGAAGAAACTATCAGAAATAATCAGGGGACACATGAAATCGGAATTGTCGATTTTAATTACTGAAGGTGATTCTAAGAAATAAAAAAACATTTTACTTTAAGTGGGGATCTTTAACGGCGGTGATTATCGTTTACAGGACGGCGAAGCCTATCTGATCTCAAAATATTTTGTCGACTTTCGTCTTTCACTTTTATCTTTTAGTTATTAATTTTTAGGTGCCCATTCTGTCGTTTCTTTGCAGTGAAAATTCCAAACATCTTACTGTTTAAATATTTTTTCAGATGGATGATCTCGTAGCAGCACGACTGCAAATGGCTGTCTCGCTGGGATTCCATATTGTATTCGCTTGTATCGGGATGACCATGCCCGTATTAATGGCGTTTAGCGAGTGGCGATGGTTGAAGACAGGCAAACAGGTTTATCTCGACATTACAAAAGCATGGAGCAAGGGAGTTGCAATATTTTTTGCTGTAGGCGCTGTTTCGGGAACTGTTTTGTCATTTGAATTGGGATTGCTGTGGCCTGAATTTATGAAACATGCCGGCGCAATCATCGGTATGCCTTTTTCCTGGGAGGGAACAGCTTTTTTTATTGAAGCGATCGCGCTTGGTGTCTTTTTATATGGTTGGAACCGGTTGAACAAATGGACACATTGGTTATCGGGTGTTTTGGTCGCGGCCTCCGGAGTGCTTTCAGGTATTTTTGTTGTTTCCGCCAACGCCTGGATGAATAGCCCC
>DASXOT010000315.1:0-3863 GCA_036494065.1 Chitinophagaceae bacterium | reverse complement strand
GGAATTGATTTTTCTACGCGTTGGTTCGACGATAAGAAAAACCTGGCAACTATTGAAGTGATAGATTTTATACCGCCCGATTTGAACGCACTGATGCTTCATCTTGAGCAGATGATCGTGAAAGCAAGAAACTTAAATAAGGATACGAAAAGCGCCGACAAAATGGCCGCGGAGGTTTTGAAAAGAGAAGCGGCAATAAATAAATATTGCTGGAATAAACAGTTGAATTACTATGTGGATTATAATTTTAAGAAACAACAACAAAGCGACATCGCCACCCTTGCAGGTATGTATCCATTTTGTATCATGAAAAAAATGGCTTCGCTTAATAAACAGTGTTCATTAGCCGCAGCGGAATTAAAAGAGAAACTATTGAAAACGGGTGGGGTTGTAACAACGGAATACAATAATAACCAACAATGGGATTCACCCAACGGTTGGGCACCTCTCGAATGGATGACGATCTGGGGGCTGGATCGTTGTGGACAGGGCGATCTTGCCAGGGATATTGCGACACGATGGGTGAAATTGAATTCAGATGTTTTTGAGCACACAGGCAAACTCATGGAAAAGTATAATGTAGTTGATACAAATCTTCCGGGTGGTGGAGGTGAATATGCGGGGCAGGATGGTTTTGGCTGGACAAACGGCGTGCTGCTTGCGTTGATTAATAAATATCAGTTACATCCCAACGACTGAATTGGGATAGATCACGTAACGACTGCTTTGCCGGTTCCCTAGAAATTTTCTTCAAAAAGATGCTGAATTTAATGTGTATTTAGTACATATTCATTATATTGCTCTTCCTACTCAGGAACCTGTCCTGAGAAAGAGAACCGAAACGAATCAACAGCTTGCTATGAAGAAAATTACTTTCCTTCTGTCGCTATTATTTTCAATTTTTTTTTCAAAAGCACAACTTTTAAGTTGGACGCCTAACTTCCCTGTAGAAAACGACCCGCTGACGAATGTTGTTATCACTGCCGACGCCGCAAAAGGTAACCAGGGTTTATTGAATTATACACCTGTTACCGATGTTTACGTGCACATAGGCGTCATTACCAATCTTAGCGCCAATTCATCAGACTGGAAGTATGTGAAGTTTACATGGGGCACTACGGACCCCCAGGCACAATGCACTTCGTTAGGAAACAATAAATGGCAATACACCATTACCGGCGGTCTGCGTACTTATTTCGGAATAACGAATAGCGCCGAGCACATTTTGAAAATTGCTATCCTTTTCAGAAGTGGAGATGGTTCCAAAAAACTCGCGAATGCAGATGGAAGCGATATGTATATTTCAGTTTTTGATAACAGCATCCTGTCCGTTCAATTCACCAATCCGTTAATTCAACCGCTATATAATCCACTGCCTGAAACAATCAGCAAAATTGTCGGAGACAATATGAATATCACGGCGCTTGCTAACAAGGCTTCCACTATGACACTTTATCTCAATAGTACTGTTGTTCAAACCGCGGGTAATGCGACAACCATTTCCGCAAACCCTGCTCTCACTAGTAGTGGAAATGACACAATTGTGGTAGAAGCAAATGACGGAACTACTACTAAAAAAGATACTATACAATTCTTCGTTACAGGTGGGATCGTTATTGCACCTCTTCCTGGTGGCGTAAGAGATGGAATTAATTATGAATCGGACAATACAGCCGTAACTCTTGTTTTGTATGCACCGTCGAAAAACCGGGTTTCGATAATCGGCGAATTTCCCGGGAGTAACTGGACTGACCAGACGCAATACCAAATGAAAAGAACTCCTGATGGAAATTATTGGTGGCTTCGCATAACGGGGCTCACAGCCGGCGCTGAATATGCCTTTCAATATTTAGTAGACGGCACATTAAAAGTGGCGGACGCTTATACAGAGAAAATACTGGACCCTGATTACGACAGCCAGATTCCTTCATCAACATACCCCTCACTAAAGGCATACCCAACAGGATCCACTACCGGGATTGTAAGCATTGTTCAAACGGCTGCTCCGCAGTACAATTGGCAAGTAAATAATTTTACCCGGCCCGATAAGCGAAAATTAGTTATTTATGAACTACTGATGCGGGATTTCATTGCTAATCATAACTGGAATACGCTTCGCGATACATTAAATTATTTGCAAAGCCTGGGTATCAATACCATCGAGATAATGCCCTTCAGTGAATTTGAATCTAACAACAGCTGGGGTTACAATCCTGATTTTTATTTTGCGCCTGATAAATATTATGGGCCAAAAAATACACTGAAAGAATTTGTTGATTCATGTCATAAACGAGGAATGGCGGTTGTTATGGACATTGTATTAAATCATGCAACTGGTCAATGTCCGCTGGCGGCTCTTTATTGGAATAGTGCCACGAATCAACCCGCTGCGAACAACCCCTGGTTTAATGTGACAGCCACGCATCCTTATAATGTCTTTAACGATTTTAATCACGAAAGCCTGGCCACAAGATATTTTGTTAGCCGCGTATTAGAACATTGGTTAGTAAACTACAAGCTGGATGGTTTCCGCTTTGATCTTTCAAAAGGGTTTACACAAAAAAATTCCTGTACCAGCACTGCATGCAACACCGACGCCGAGGTGGCTGCATGGAGCGCCTATGATGCAAGCCGCATCGCGATATGGAAGAAATACTATGATACATTGCAATTAAAATCGCCCGGTTGTTATGCTATACTTGAACATTTTGCAGATAACACGGAGGAAACGGAGTTATCAAATTATGGATTGATGTTGTGGGGCAATATGGCTTATAATTATCAGCAGGCTGCCATGGGATATAATACTGGTTGGGATTTCACTGGCGGGATCTACACTTCCAGGGGCTGGGCACAACCTAACCTGGTAACTTATATGGAAAGTCATGATGAAGAAAGAATGATGTATAAAAATCTTCAGTATGGTAACAGTTCCGGTAGTTATAATGTCAAAGATCTCAATACCGCACTCAAGAGAATTGAGATGTGCGGTGCATTTTTATTTACTATTCCTGGTCCTAAAATGTTTTGGGAATTCGGAGAATTGGGTTATGACTACTCTGTAAACACATGTACCAACGGAACGGTGAATGATAGCTGCAGGTTAACCCCCAAACCTCTTCATTGGGATTATTTACAAAATATTCAACGCACGCGTTTGCACAATGTGTTTGGCGCGTTAATAAAATTGCGTTTCAATAATTTATATAAGGATGTTTTTGTAACCAATCAGGTAACGAGCAATCTTTCGAACGGCTTTAAATCGCTGCAGGTAAATACGGACAGTTCCAAAATTTGCGTTGTGGGAAATTTTGATGTTGTTTCACAGACAGGCAGTGTAACTTTCCAGGAGGGCGGTACATGGTATGATTACCTGGATGGTACAACGATCAATGCCACAGGAGCTGCGCAAAATATTACACTACAGCCTGGCGAGTATCATGTTTATCTAAATAGAAATGTTGCCAGCAATATTGCAACACCCGTTACTTCGATCAATGCACCGACGAACGGTCTTGTAATCAGGGTTTACCCCAACCCTGTCGGGCAAACAGCAACGATTGCTCTGAACATTCCTGAAACAGGAAATGTGCAGGTAAACATGATGAATATTATGGGACAACGATTACAAACTATTCAGTCAGGCTTTTTAGTAAAAGGCAATTATTTTATTGAGCTTAACAATGATAAAAAATTGCCTTCGGGTGTATATTTAATAGATGTGAAAACAAAGACATCTTCGGGGATAGCGAAAATTGTTTTACAATAAATTAGTTTAACCTAACCACTTTACCATGTCACAATCTCCCAACGTGAAAACAGCTGAGATTGAAAAAATCAGTCACCTTGAATATTTTAAGATC
>DASXOT010000314.1:0-2393 GCA_036494065.1 Chitinophagaceae bacterium | reverse complement strand
CTTTTTGTCTTTTTAATTTTCATTTCAATTATTTCTTTTAATTGCCAGAAAGAAGTGAGTTATAGCCATTTGGCCCAAGGCTCGAATTCTTCTTTTATCTCAGCTACGCTCCAGGGAAATATAATTGATGAAAATGGTTTCGCTGCTCAAGGCGTAACCATCAGGGTCGGAAACCAAACGGTGATCTCAGACAGCCATGGCTATTTTCGGATAAAAAATGCGCTTTTCGATGCAAATTCCTCCTTTGTCATTGCAGAAAAGGATGGATATTTTACAGCGTATCGATCCTTTATTGCTACTTCGGGGGTTAACAATGTGGTTATAAAGCTTACCAGGAAAAACCTCGCCGGTATAGTCAACTCCTCAACTGGCGGCGCGGTAAATTTTTCAAATGGAGCAGTGATCTTTTTGCCTGCCAATGGTATTGTGAACGCATCCGACGGCAGCAGCTACAAAGGAGAAGTTAGTATATACGCTTCTTATATCGATCCAACTGCTTCTGATATCGGTCAAACCATCCCCGGATCTTTTATGGCTGATGATAAAAACAATAAAAGAGTGGTTCTTGCATCTTTTGGAATGCTTGCTGTCGAATTGCTTACTTCCTCCGGTGAAAAATTGCAAATAGCGTCTGGAAGCATGGCTACTCTTACAGTGCCTATTCCAACTTCCAAGCAAACTTCTGCGCCTTCTTCCATCAGTTTGTGGTACCTGGATGAAAAATCGGGCATCTGGAAGGAAGAAGGGACAGCCAAAAAAGACGGAAATAATTATGTTGGGCAGGTAAGACATTTTTCGTTTTGGAACTGTGATCTGAGTGATCCTGCAGTTACTCTATCCATGACTTTACATACGCCGGGAAATGATCCGTTGGTCTACACAGAAGTAAGATTAACTAAAGAAGACGGAATGCAATGTGTTGGCTGGACAGATTCAATGGGTGAAATCAGTGGGCTTGTACCGGCCAATGAAAATCTAACCCTGGACGTATTATCTTATCCTTGTCTCAATACGATCTATTCTGAAAAGATCGGTCCCTTTAATAGCGATGCAGACCTCGGGACTATAAAGATTGCCAACACCACCGCCGTTGTAACTGTGAAGGGTAAACTGTTGAATTGTAACAATGCGCCTGTAACGAATGGTTACGCGATGATCTTCTTTGATAATACTGTTCGCTATGCTGCAATAAACAATACCGGCGATTTTTCAGTCAGCCTTACCGTTTGTCCATCTAGTCCCGGATCACTACAGGTCATCGGAATCGACAATGAGGCCGGGCGGCAAAGTTTTCCAACGGATGTAAATATCACTTCTCCTGTGACAAATATCGGCATGATTTCAACCTGTGGCATTTCCTCAGATCAATATATAAATTATACACTCGATGGAAAGGATCACAGCATAAATAGCAGTGCTAATGATTCACTAATAGCCTATAGTTATCCTACCCTATCCAATCCTCCGATGCAAACAGGTATCATGGGCATGCATGGAACTGCTGACTATATTGATTTCCGGTATGACCATAATGGATCTGCTGGTCAATTTCCATTGAGCAAATTATTTGTTCAGAGCTATGATAGCCTTGTGACCCTGGTCCAGCCCTTTAATATTACGATCACTGATTATCCTCAAAATGTAGGAGAATATTACCAGGGGAGCTTTAGTGGAAAATTCACAACTTACGCAACAGGCGCAACACTGCATAGCATTGATTGCTCCTTTCGGGTAAGAAGGCTGCAGTAAAAATAAAAACGATACTTTTCAACCATTATCTGGCATTACGATGAAATAACTTTTAATTTTTGACTAGCGGCGGAGAAAACATAGATATTCTTATCGAAGGTTGTAAAAATGACGACCGCAGAGCCCAGGAACTTTTATACAGAAAGTTTTACAGGGCCCTGATGAGTCTTTGTCTTCTTTATACGAAGAACGAAACAGATGCCCTGGAAGTTTTAAATACCGGTTTTTATAAAGTGTTTAAAAGTATTGGTAAATACAATGCCGCCAGGTCTTCCTTTTATACATGGAGCCGCACTATCATTATGAACTCCTGTCTTGATTTTATCAAAGCCCATGCAGGCAAAGTTGTAACCGGAGAACTGGACGCGGCTGTTAACGTTGACATTGCTCCCGGTATTATCTCAAAAATTTCAGCGGATGAAATTCTGCAATTGGTACGGCAACTATCTCCGGCCACCCGGGTCGTATTCAATCTTTATGTAATGGAAGGGTATAGTCATAGTGAAATAGCATCCAGGTTGGCGATTAGTGAAGGAACCAGCAAATGGCATTTGAGTGAGGCAAGAAAAAAATTGCAAACAATGATAAATGAACAACGAAGAATAAATGAATGAGCGATTACCATATGAGATAGAATTAGCGCA
>DASXOT010000313.1:0-2194 GCA_036494065.1 Chitinophagaceae bacterium | reverse complement strand
AGCCCTGCGGACCATCCAACAAAACGACCTGCCTAAATTGGATAATACCCGCCGGGTACTTGGGGTGATCCGTCCCACAGCAGAAATCATTGGGAGTTTATCAGAATCAAAACACATAGGAATACTTGGAACAAAAGGAACGATTGCATCCAATTCATATGCGTTGGAAATTGAAAAATTTTATCCCGATCTAAAGGTATATCAACAAGCCTGCCCCATGTGGGTGCCGTTGGTAGAAAATAATGAATTCGACAACCATGGCACGGACTTCTTTGTAAAGAAATATATACAGCAGTTATTGCAGCAAGATGTAGCTATTGACACGATCTTATTAGCCTGTACGCATTATCCTTTGCTCCTGGACAAAATAAAAGAGTATTCACCCGCCGATATGAATATCATAAGCCAGGGTGAAATTGTCGCTAACAGCCTCGCTGATTACCTGGTTAGACATCCGGAAATTGAAAACAGGTGCAGTAAAATGGGAAAAAGAGAATTCTATACTACCGATTCCACGGATGATTTTGATAACCATGCGAAGATATTTTTTGGTGAACCGGTAGTGGCAAAACATCTTGACCTGACCAGCTGATCCCGTAAAATCAGCTTCATAAAAATTGCCCTAAAGCTTCAACCTTACGCTTTAAACCCTTACCTTTGCCGTCCTTTCACAAACCATGGGTGTGGTGACCTGTGGCGGGTTGCTGGTGACTGGTTACTGGTCAGCTTAGCGATCGAAAACGCAACAGTAACAAGACCAATAAAAAAGAAATACAATGAAACGTACATTTCAACCACACAGGCGGCGCAGAAAATCAGTGCATGGTTTTCGCAAACGCATGCAAACTGCTAATGGCCGTAAAGTATTGGCCAGTCGGAGAAGGAAAGGACGTAAAAAATTGAGCATCTCCGACGAACGCAAATTGAAATAACACTAAACTTAATAAGAATACAATAGCTTCGGAGTTGATTTCGAAGCTATTTTTTTTTAATCGATCAGTGACAAAGAAATTTACACTTGGAAAAAATGAACGGATCAAAAGCAGGAAACTGATCAGTCAACTATTCGAACAAGGCAGGAATTTTCAAGCCCATCCCTTCAAAATATATTATCGCCTCACAACAGAAAAATCGTCAACTACGCAAGGCAGTGTGCAATTTGCAATAAGCGTTCCATCCAAAAATTTTAAAAAAGCCGTTGATCGCAACAGGATAAAGCGATTGGCAAGAGAAGCCTATCGCTTACAAAAAACCGCACTGGTGGAGAAAGCAACAGAAGAAGGAATAAGTGTATACATTTTCTTTGTTTATATTGATAAAGAGCTTCCGGATTTTAACGTGATAAAAACGAAAGTCGGCGTAGCTTTGAAAAAAGTTTTGCAATTTTTCCAGCCATAAATTTCTTTGCAATATTTTTCATCATGTTAATCGCTTTTTTGAGAATACTCAGTCTGCCATTTATAGGCTTGATAAAGATTTATCAGTGGATCATTTCGCCATGGATAGGGCCTAAGTGCCGGTTTACTCCAACCTGTTCCCATTACGCAGTGGAAGCATTTAAAAAACATGGCGTCTTTAAAGGCATGTGGTTAACCATTAAAAGAATATCCCGCTGTCATCCATGGGGAGGCCATGGTTATGATCCGGTGCCATAAAATTCCTGTACCTCATCCTTTGGGTTTGAAATATTTACGACCGAAGCTTTTTTCAACCGGAAATTTATATACATGGAGCAACCTCTGCCGGGGGAAGAAATGATTTGCACACCGCCATTGAAGGTTTCAGCACGATTGATAATGTTGGTAATACCAAGGCCTTTTCGCCTGGCTTGTACATCGAACCCGCAACCGTTGTCTTCAATATGCAGCGTAATATTATTGCTACCGTGGTCCAGGAGTATTTGAACATTTGAAGCCTTCGCGTATTTCCTGATGTTGTTCAGTTGCTCCTGAATCATGCGATAGACTGAAATCTTCAGATCATCACTCAGTCTGTCTTCATTAAGATCTGTAATTGTGTAGTCGACTGTCTTTTTTCCATCGATCTGGTTATATTCTTCGACAATTTCCTGGATGGACTCTTTCAAAGTCAGGTCGCCCAGAGTGGGAGGCGTTAAGAACCTGGAAAGCTTACGCAATTCTTCAATGCATGAATTAATTAAGTTTTTGCTGCGGTTCAGCATTTCTTCCTGCTT
>DASXOT010000312.1:0-6196 GCA_036494065.1 Chitinophagaceae bacterium | reverse complement strand
ATAAAGCTGTTTGATTTTTGCTTTTGTAAAATCCCTGATCTTATTATTGAAGGCATCGACCTTGGTTCCCTTTTTTAAAAGCACATAAGTATATTGCCCATTGCTTCCCCAATAGGCAATATCCTCAGCTTCTTTCGATGCGTAAACCTGGTAATTGAACAGCAGGTCAAAATGATCGGTAGCATTTTCCGGTGGTGACTTAAATACACCTTCAATAACATAAGAGCCCGTGAATTCACCTCTGTCCCAAAAGAAAGTTTTGCCAATAATATTCCGGGTAGTATTGAATAGTTTCTGCGCTACTTTATCGGATAGCAAGACACCATATTTGTTTGCTACAAACGAATTTTCACTTCCTTCAATGATATCGTAGGAAAATATTTTAAAGAAATTCTGATCTACGTATTCAGAGCTGGCTTTGAGACGCTTTTCGTTTACAGAAAGAATTCCGATATCATATTCCGGCCGAACACCCGCCGCTGCCTCGATTTCAGGCAGCTCTTTACTCATAGTTTGCGCTAAGAGACCTGGAGTAGATGGATAAGTAACAATGGCGCCATCTCCGGTCGGAGCGGTTTTTAATACTTGATACAGCCGGGAATCGGTTTGATTAAATTTATCAACGCTCAGTTCATCGGATACCCATAGCCATATAAGCAGCACGCAAGCTAGTCCGGTTGAAAGCCCGAGAAGGTTTAACAAACTAAATTGCTTGTCCTTTAAAAGATTTCGCCACGCGATTTTGAAGTAATTTTTGATCATAAGAAAACTTTGAGTCATGAACTTTGGGCTGCGAGCCAATGTACTATAAGCTACATCCCAAGCTCTTTATTGTCTGTGACCTTTTAATTCCTTATAGGTACAGATAAATTCTATCAATGTGTTAAAAGCTTGCAGCTCGTAGCCTCGGGTTTGCAGCTTATTCCGCTCTTAAACTCCTCACAGGATTTGCAACAGCTGCTTTAATGGATTGAAAGCTTACCGTAATCAATGCAATGGCGATTGCGATCAATCCGGCAATAAAAAATATGGTCCAGCTGATATGAATTCTATATGCAAAGTCCTGCAACCACTTATTCATCGCAAACCAACCGATTGGTGAAGCGATCAGAATAGATATAAGAACGAGTTTCATAAAATCAATCGACAATATGTTGATAATGTTTCCCGCACTTGCGCCGATCGCCTTCCTGATGGCTATTTCTTTTGTCCTTTGCTCTGCTGCATAAACCGCCAAACCGAACAAACCAAGACAAGCAATCCCGGACTTCTAAATCATTTTGTGGTTTGGCTACTGACTACAATGACCGGTTTTTCATTTTTCATTTTGCCTTTTGCATTTTGCCAGTACTCATTCCGACCGTAGGCTCTTGACGGGGTTTACCACTGCTGCTTTGATAGATTGAAAACTGATCACTGCCAGTGCAATAACAACAGTTAAACCTCCCGTTGAAACAAACACCCACCAGCTGATATGAATGCGATACGCAAAATCCTCCAACCATTTATTCATAAAATACCACGCAAGAGGTGTTGCAATTAAAAGAGCTACAACTATCAATTTTAGAAAGGCTTTCGACAACAGACCGATAACAACTATGGGTGATGCACCCAATACTTTCCTGATTCCGATTTCTTTTGTCCTGTTTGTTGCTGCCAGTGCGGCGAGACCAAATAAACCGAGGCAGGCAAGAAAAATGGAAATGCCTCCCGCCCATGCCACGATATTGCTCCACCTTATTTCTGATTTGTAAAATTTGTCCAGGTCATCGTCCAAAAAACTATACTTCAGCGGGTAGTCAGGCGCAAGTCCTTTCCAGGCCGATTGTAACGTTGCAAGAGCACGGGAAGGATCGCCCGGTTGGATGCGCACAAAAAATTTATAGGGTGCATAAGAAGCGAATTGCTGAAACATTTGCGGTTCTATCTTATTACTGAAAGGGAGATAATTAAAATTTGCTGCAACTCCGATTACAATAGGTGTTTTAGGATCATTCTCATCATCAAGATATCCTTTCAATTTTTGTCCCGTGGCATTTTGAAGTGTCCATCCAAAATCATTCATCATCGCTTCATTAATGATAACAGAAGTAACGGTGTCTGACGCAATGGCCGGGTCAAAGTTGCGACCTGCGATCAATTTCATTCCGAGCACATGCATATAATCAGGGTCGACGAAATATTCATATACCGTTTTATCATTACCATTATACTTGAACATAGATTGACTCCATCCTTCTCCTCCGCCCAAACCCAGTTCAGCACTTGCGGTACCGAGGATTTCAGGATGAGCAGCTAACTTCTGTTTAAATAAAGCGTACAGGTTTTTTGTATTTGAAATACCATTCGCATCAACCACTATGATATTCTCCCGGTTAAATCCCGGATATTTTGATTGCATGTAGTTCAGTTGCTGCAGGATAATGATCGTAGAAATAATCAGGCCTGCAGAAAGAACAAACTGCAATGTAACCAGTGAACGTGTAAAAATATTCGAGCCGCCAAGCTTGACCTTTGTTTTCAGCACTTCAACCGGTTTAAAGCCCGACAAAACGAGGGCAGGATAACTTCCCGCAAGCAATCCCACAACTATTATAACGCCGATTAACAACCACGCAAGCTGAGGGAATTGTGTAATTGAAAAATTTAAATCTTTTGCTGATAGTGCGTTGAAGAATGGCAGCAATAGTTGAGTAAGTATAAGGCCAAATACAGTCGAAATAAATGTAAGCAGCAATGCTTCTGTAAGAAATTGTTTAATTAAAGATTTTTTTGAACCGCCAATTACCTTCCTGATCCCTACTTCTTTGGAACGACTTGCAGAGCGGCCAATGGCGAGGGTCGTAAAATTGATACATGCAATTAACAACACGCCAGCCGCTATTCCCAGCAATATCCAAATCGTCTTGGGATCAACAGGTGCAACAAATCCCCCCGCAATTTTTGTATCAGTATGAATTGCCCGGAGAGGCTGCAGTCCAAGATGGTTTCTAGGTCCCTGTCCTTTCCATCCGTCCTTTCTTGATTTGGATTCTTCATCGGGATAGTACTTTTTTCTAAAAGCAATTAAAGTATTTTTATCAGAGGCCAGATGACTTCCTTGCTTCAATTGCACATAAGTTTGATACGAATACTGGTTCCAGTTATTGACACGCCTGGCACCCATTGGCGTTGTGGCGATATAATTGAAATTGCCAAGCATCTTAAATTGAATGCTTGAATTGGAGGGCGGATTAGCTGCGATAGCCGTTACAGTAAATGGTTCAAACCTGTCGTCCGTCTTTATTTCAATTATTTTTCCAACTGGATTTGTTTTGCCGAATAAATTTTCAGCAGTCGCTTCGGTCAACACAATACTATGTAAATCCTTTAGAGCTGTTGCGGGTGAACCTGATTTTAAACGAAAGGAAAAAACGGAGAAAAAGGAGGGATCGGCAAAAGAGATTTCACCGCGAGCTACTTTACTGTCGGTTTTTATAAAGCTTTCACCCCGGGCTTCACGAAGACGCACATAATTTTCAACGCCAGGTAGATCCTGTTTCATTGCAGGCGCCAATGGCATGGGGTGATAACTATCTCCATGAGCGTCCTCACTGCCTTTTGCCTTATGCCATAAGTAAACTCGGTAAATATTTGCGCCATTACTATGGAAGTTATCATAGTTAAATTCGTTTACGGCATACAACATGAATAAACTGAAACATGCGATGCCTGCAGATAACCCGCAGACGTTGATAATTGCAGGCACTTTTTGCCTGGCAAGATTCCTGATTGCGGTTTTGAAGTAATTTTTAAACATAAAAAGGTTTTGAGCAGCAAGCTGCGAGCTTAAGCCATAAGCTATATGCTGCACGCTTTTTGGCGCTTCATAATTGTGAATTCGATTTCAATTTTTCATAGGATTGCCACTAAGTTCTATTAATAGGCTGGAAGCTTACGGCTTGATGCTTGCAGCTCACTCAGAGCGAAGGCTGTTCACCGGATTAGCAATTGCCGTCTTAATGGCTTGCCAACTTATTGTCATCAATGCAATTAAAACTGAAATCGATCCTGCCAACAGAAATATCCACCACGAAAGCGTTTCTTTATAAGCAAAACCCCGCAACCAGTTATTCATTAAATACCAGGCAACGGGTGCGGCAATTAAGAACGCGATCAATACCAGCTTTACAAACTCTTTTGAAAACGTTGAAACAATCTGATTCACTGAAGCACCCAATACTTTTCTTACCCCAATTTCTTTAATACGCTGCTCTGCAGAAAACATGGCGAGTCCCAGTAAGCCCAGGCAGGAAATGAATATGGCCAGGGTTGCAAACAGTACAGACAGCCTGGAGATGATCATCTCATTGCTGTACAACTTTTCGTATTCTTCTTCTACGAATTGATAAGCAAAAGCATAATTTGGGTTGATGCTCTTATATAATTTTTGTAAACTGGCCAGCGCCTGTTTTGTTTCACCGGGTTTTGTACGAATTAATATGACTCCAAAATATTCACCTTCTTTTACATCAATGACTTCAGGTTTAATTTTTTCACGTAATGACTGTGTGTTATAATTTTTCAATACGCCAATAATATGTCCTTTCTTTTGCCACGCCGAAATCCATTTGCCAATGGGATCTTTCATTCCCATTTCCTTTACGGCTTCTTCGTTTACCATAAAAGCGTCTGTTGAATCGGTAGCAATCTCCCTGGAAAAACCTCTGCCCTCTGCTACCTGCAATTTCATCATGGGTATAAAATCAAACCCAACCGAAGAGGGCAAAAACCCCACATGATCATTTAGCGTTTTGCCCTCCCAATCAATGGGGTCAGCAACAACGAAGTTCATATCATGAGGCGTTTCGGTACTGCGGTCCACCGTGGCGATACCGGGCAATTTCGACGCTTCATTTTTGAATAATAAATATTTGTCCTTCTTCGATAATTCTCCTTCAATGCGGATATATAAAAGATTCTCCCGGTCATAGCCCAAATGAGAGGTTTGAATAAAATTTATTTGACGGGTGATAACGAAAGTTGAAATAATCAGGATGATGGAAAGTGCAAATTGAAAAACAGTCAGGCCTTTTCGGAGTAATGCGGCGCTTTGGGTATGCTGCAACTTTCCCTTGAGCACACGAATGGGATTGAGCGATGAGAGATAAAGTGCAGGATAACTGCCGGCGAGCAGCCCGGTGATCAGGGCGATAGTCAGCAGAAAAGCCCAAAACGAAATTTGATCAACGGGTAACAGAATATGTTTTCCTGTGAAGGAATTGAATGATGGCAGCAAGAGATATAATAAAAGAATAGAAGTGATCATTGCCAGCAAGGCAAAGAGCAATGATTCACCAAAAAATTGCGCTATAAGATAACCGCGTGTCGAGCCTACTACTTTTCTTAATCCTACTTCCTTTGCGCGCTTTACCGATTTTGAGGTTGTCAGGTTCATGAAGTTGATGCACGCGATCACCAGGATAAATAATGCGATTAAACAGAAAATGTTTACGTATTCAATTCTGCCTGCGATGGGTTTGCCGTTTACAAAAATGTTGTGTAAGTATTGATCGCCCAGAGGCTGCAGTCCCAGTGTTGTTTTCGTGTTTCCTTCTTTATCCAGGCTAACGCGTAAATATCTGTTTATCTCTGCTTCTACTTTTTTGGAGTCGGAACTGTTCGCCAGTTCCACATAGGCGGCGAGGTAGGGACTTGCCCATTCCAAAAGCCTTTTTTGCGCATCCATATTCAACAAGAAATCGAAATGCAATGAACTTTCCTGTGGCAAATTTTCAAACACGGCGCTGACAATAAAGTTGAGCCGGTTTTCATATCGCAATGTCTGACCCATCGCTTTGGCCGGTGTTCCAAAGAAAATTTCTGCCGTCTTTCTTGAGATGGCGATGCCATTCATATTGGATAACGCGGTTTCCGCTTTTCCTTCGAGTAGGTGATAGCTGAATATTTTGAAAAAATCGCTGCCCGCCCGTGAGCCATCGAACTTAATGATCTTTTCGCCAAACTGCAGAGTTTCGGGATGCCCCCATGGTAATTCATACCCGGTGGCATAAAATGCAAAATGTTTTATTTCCGGTACTGCAGCGGCAGCATCTTCCATCAGGAAATCAGCGCTGATTCCGTCTTTTCCTGACCTTACAGGAGTCGTATACGAACCATCTGTTTTTCCATTAGCATTGGTAGTTTGATAAACGAT
>DASXOT010000311.1:0-3175 GCA_036494065.1 Chitinophagaceae bacterium | reverse complement strand
ACGCGGAACTCATGAGGCACATGTTTATCTGCTAATGCAATATGCAGGAGGCAATTTCCTTTGGTTAAGAAATCGTCATCACCACAATCGATCCAGTACCTGACTTTTTTTAAATCTTCTGTCGATTTGGTCTCAACGATTTTTAAAATCGAATTATCATACCAGGGTTTATTCAATCTTTCTTTGCCTTTCAGACCACGACCATATAATTGACTCAGTACGTTTTCATAAGTCGCATCGGGCATAGTCTCTAAAGCATTGTCATCCCAGACTGCGGCGCTCAGGGGCGCGGCAGCCGCGAATAGATCAGGATATTTTAGCGAATAAATTAATGTGCCATAACCACCCATGGAAAGACCTGCGATGCCACGATATCTTTTTTCTGCTTTAATACGATAGGTTTTTTCAATGGAAGGCATGAATTCTTTAATAAAAAAATCTTCATACTTTTCTTTCCCATCATAAGAGTTGATATAAAAACTCGAATCACCATTCGGCATTACAATGATCATGGGTGGAATCGTACCATCGGCAATTGCCTTATCAGCATAACGATTAATCTCCCCAAATTGCAGCCAGCCCGTATTATCATCGGTGAAGCCATGAAGAAGGTAAACAACCGGGTAAGCTCGCTCAGAGTGATCATAGTCAGCCGGCAGGTAGATGGTGTATTTAACATCCTTATTCAGGATAGAACTTTTGACAATTTTTTGTTCTATTACCTTTCCCATTGACTGGGCAATTGCTCCCTGTAGGATGCAAGTGAATGCAGTAAGAGCAAAGACCTTCTTGTAATTAATCATAATGAAGTTGATTTGGAAATGTAAATGTAACGGAACTGATTATTTTACAAAGAGTCTTTTGAAAATGCGGAAGGGATATCTGGTATGGAATGATAGAATGATGACTATTTTAAACGCGGATGATTGACAAGTATTGTAAGTTACCCGGAGATGGTTACTGCCGCGCCAGGGCAAATAATACCGGCGGGTTCAACTGATGAGTTGATCATCCTGAGGAAAAGAGGACTAAAAACTTATTCCCAGCCGAAAACTTACATTTGAAATATTTCCCCCGGCCACAGAAAACAGCTCATAGCCCAGTCCAAGTTCCAATTTGCCAAATTGAACACCCGCTGAAGGTGAAACAACAAGTCCTGTGCCTCTGACATTTCTTGTGCGGCCACTCACTTCATCGCTTAAAAAATACTCCGATAAACCTGCTTCGGCCATAGCGAAGAATCGTTTATCAAGGAAATATTTATAACCTGCTTTTATAAAAGGTATGCCTCCGCCATAATAACCATTTGCCGATTTTGCCTTAGAATTCGATGGACCAAAAAAACCAGCAATGCCGCCGGTCAATGTTGCAAAGCCGGGCCCGGCATGGTAGGCAAGTCTAATATCAAAACCGATGCTTCCCTTCATTTCACTCTCGGCGCTGCCAAACGGCAGCCCTGCTTGCAATAGAATAACTCCTGTAAAAGTTTTCGTATCCGCTTTTTGCGCATTTGCGAGAATGGGACCGCAAAAAAAACAGATGAGCAGTAAGTTTTGAATAAATTTTTTCATATCATTTTTTGTTTCAGATTAGAGATCAGGGGGAATGGCCGGTATAAGACAACCCGTTTCCGAATGCGTATTTATCTACGGCGAAATTATTCCTGTGAGATACTTAAGGCAATAACTAAATTTCAGTATTTTAGTTTTGATGCATTTCTGCAATCTTTGAAGCCGGATCTGTTAGTCAGCATCAATTTTTTAAAATGCTTTCTTCTAATCTTATTTGCAGTAACTCGCGGAAGTATATCATCGCAATAAGCTGTTGTGTTGCTTTTACAAAGATGAAATCTCAAACTTATCTCGTTGATAGCCTGAGGAGGCATTTATTGAGCGAACGAGGTGATAAACTTCCTGATTTATTTGCCTTGTGCTGGCAGGGTGAATCTTTGCCTGCAGATAGTTTTTTATCATATGCGCGCAAGGCAAAGGAAATTAGTGAACGGAAGAGCGATCGATTGGGGATATTACAGTCTGACTTTTTTATTGCACGAAGATTTAACTACGAAGGGAAGGCTGACAGCGCACTGACGGTGGCCGTCTCAGATATGCAACGGGCAACGGGCGTAAACGGCTCAATCAATATTTATCATTTGCTTTGGTGGCAAAAAATCGTCGCGCTGACCAAGCTTAGGCGAGTGGAAGAATCACTGGATGAATGTTATCATCTCCTGGAAAGCGGCGAAAAATATAATGACATTCGAATTCAGTTGATTGCTTTAACAAATATTGGCGTTAACTATAACGTACTTCGAAATCGAAAGGAGGCTGTCAATTGGTTTAACAAAGCTTATCATTTAACGAAGGATACCTCCGTTTATAAAAATTTTCCATTACTTCTCATTAACCTGGCGACTTGTGATTTTTTGGATAACAAACTGGATTCGTCTGAAAATTTATTGAACAAGGCGTTTGAGTATGCGAGTCAAAATCAGAGTTTACGGGGCGAAGCAGATTGTTTTACTTTAAAGGCACAATTTTATTCTGTTCAGGGAAAACCTGATTCAGCGGAGCAGATGTTGCGCCGGGCGGTTTCAATACAAAAGAAGCTGGGCTACATCCAATTCATCCTGGTCGGCCTTGATGCGCTGCAATCATTTTATGGCACTCAGAGGAACTATAAAAAAGCGATCGCATATATCAGGGAGGCTGAAGACTATTCGTCGCAGTTTCATGAGCCGTTGAGTCTTTCATTTTACCAGGATCTTGCTGGCTATTATCAACAAAGTGGAAGTTACAAGGAATATGCAGAGACAATGGATATCCTGATGCAGCTGAAGGATTCGATGTATCAAAAAAGCCGTGCTGAAGATCTTGCAAGGTTCGAAGCACAATACGAACTGAGTCATAAGGAGGCATTTATCTCAAAACAAAAACTGGAATTGCTGCACAAGAACCTGTGGATCGCGGGCATTATTTTTATTGCCATTCTCATTTTGACCATAACGTATTTACTCTTTCGTCGCAATCGACAACGGCACGTAATTGCATTAAAACAAGCCGAGGAGAGTGAAAGGAAACGGATTGCTGCCGACTTACATGATAACATCGGCGCATATGCCTCTGCCATTAGCGCCGGCATCGATGAAATTGAAGATAAAAGGTTAGTGACGGAT
>DASXOT010000310.1:0-1666 GCA_036494065.1 Chitinophagaceae bacterium | reverse complement strand
AATTTTAAGGCTGATTATAGCTAGTATTATTCTACTGTCAATTATTATTACGATCATTTCTTTATTTATCCCGCCGGATGTACGACTATCCAAAACTGTTCAGATAAATGCCTCAGAAGAATCAGTCATGAACCAGATCAGTGATCCGGGGAATTGGAAAAACTGGTATCCTAACTCAAATTCCTCAAAATTTTATTACGAGAATGATAGCATAAAAGGATTGATACTGGATGAACAAAAGGGATTATCAATCGTTATTGCCGGGGCAAAAAAAAGCGATGAAGTGACGGCTATTTACAATTTACGCGGCAAAAAAATTCCCACGGGCTGGCAAATAACATCTGTGCAAAACTCAAATTCGGTTACTGTGCTCTGGTATATCGATTTTCATTTACGCTGGTATCCCTGGGAAAAATTTACGAGCTTTCTTTTTGAAAAGATCTATAGTCCACAATTACAGCAGGGTCTCGATAATTTAAAATCGTTTGTAGAAAAATAAACCTGCCGACATTTAGGTTTTAGCTTATGCAGTTACTGAAGGTTATGAAAGACTTTTTGAACATCATCATCCTGCTCCAACCTGTCGACCAGTTTGAGTACTTCCTGCGCCTGGTCTTCCGGTAGCGAAACTGTTGTTACAGGTATCCACTCTGTTTCTGCACTTATTGGAATAATACTCTTTTCTTCAAGCGCCTTTTGCATGCTGCCAAAATCAGTAAATCCACAACGGACAACCAATATTTCTTCTCCATTCTCTCCTGCACTTTCGCCCAGCTCTTCAAGGCCATTATCGATCAACTCTAGTTCCAGTTCTTCCGCATTCAGACCCTGGGGTTTTAACTTAAAAACACCCATCTTTTTAAACTGAAATGCCACACTACCACTATTTCCAAGCGAGCCGCCTCCCTTGTTAAAATGCGATTTTATATTCGCCACCGTTCTCACATGGTTGTCGGTAGCCGTGTCAACAAGGATGGCTGCACCATGCGGACCATAACCTTCATATAATATTTCTTCATAGTTCTCCATCTCCTTACCCATTGCTCTTTTTATCGCGGCTTCCACACGATCCTTGGGCATGTTCACAGACTTGGCGTTTTGAAAACAACGACGAAGAGCGGGGTTTATATTTGGATCAGGGCCGCCAGTTTTTACAGCAATGGCGATCTCCTTTCCGATGCGAGTAAATTGTTTAGCCATCCTGTCCCAGCGGGCAAACATGGTAGCTTTTCGAACTTCAAAAATTCTTCCCATTTATGACAGAAATTATCAATTATGAAAAATATTCGGGGGGCAAAGGTAAGAAGTCGACAGTCCAAAGTCAACAGCAAAAAATACCCATGTCTCCGTTTGGCGAAAATCGTCAATTGTCAATAGTGAATGGTGAATTGTCAATGAATGTCGGCTATTGGCCATGGACTATTGACCGCCGACTGCTGACTGTCGACTGCCAACCGCTACGGGTGGTTTAAACTAAATACAACTTCAATTTCCTCAAACTTTTTTGACGCCGGCATAAATATTTTTTCTTTAGAAAATCCCACTTTTACTTTTTTCCCCGTCAGATAAGCTGTGTTGTAGAACTTGTTATCGGAAGTATAAAATTCGGAAATGAGATATAGTTTTTTTATGCTGCCATTGGCTTGTTTTAATTCAATAGTGGCCG
>DASXOT010000309.1:0-3604 GCA_036494065.1 Chitinophagaceae bacterium | reverse complement strand
TAAAATTCAAAAAAAAATATTTACGATTTTGAATTTTGCGTTTTGAATTTTTAATTTATAATGCGAGGGGTGATTCCCCGCTGAGTACAAAATCAAAGAGATGAAACTACATGAATTAAGGCCTGCAAAAGGTGCAACACACAAGGAAAAACGAATTGGCCGTGGTGATGGTTCCGGGCATGGAGGAACTTCAACAAAAGGTACAAAAGGCCAGCAAAGCCGTACAGGGTATAAAAGAAAAATGGCGCATGAAGGCGGACAAATGCCGATCCAACGTCGTATCCCCAAACGCGGCTTTAATAATGTTCTTCGCGTCGAATACAAAGTTTTTAATGTTGGCCAGGTTGATCACCTCGCAGAAAAATATGATATAAAGGAATTTTCACCGGAAAATCTTTATATCAACGGTTTGATTAGCCAAAATGATAGGGTGAAAATTTTGGGTAATGGCGAGATAAAAGCCAAAATTGTTTTCAAAGTGAATGCAGTAAGTGAAAAAGCGAAATCAGTCATTGAGGCTGCTGGTGGTACGGTTGAAATAGTAAAATAGTCAAGTGTCCGCCTGGCACGACTAGCGCTAGTACATGCTGATTTTAATTAGTAACTTGCGGAGTTAATTGACAAGAAGTGCATTTGGGAAACGCCCGTTTTTAGCAGGTTTTGAAACCCGGAATTCCCAGGCTCACGATTTAAAATTTTCAAAATATAGCCTTTTAAATCTGTAAATTCCCGTGAAGAAATTATTTCAAACACTCAAGAATATTTGGAGTATTGAAGAACTTAGGAGCAAGATTCTCTATACTCTTTTGCTCATCCTGGTTTACCGTATAGGTACACATATTGTGTTGCCTGGTATCAACCCTGCCCAACTGGATGCATCAAAAACTGCCAATAATGGTCTTTTGGGTTTGATCGATGCCTTTTCCGGCGGTGCCTTTAGCCAGGCATCCATTTTCGCATTGGGAATAATGCCTTATATCTCCGCCTCCATTTTTATGCAATTGATGACGGTACTAGTACCTCAATTTGCAAAAATGCAAAAGGAGGGCGATAGCGGACGCAAGAAGATCAATCAATATACACGTTATATCACTGTTGCAGTGACGGCGGTTCAGGCTTCTGCTTATGTCGCATACCTGCAGCAAATTCACGGGCCAGCCATTCTCGTTGCTTACAAGTATTATTTTTGGCTTTCGACAGTTATCATTCTTACTGCCGGAACATTGTTTGTAATGTGGATGGGTGAAAAGATTACCGATCGCGGACTCGGTAATGGTACATCCCTCATCATCATGATTGGTATCCTGGGACGTCTTCCGAACTCTTTTCTACAGGAACTGCAAGCCAAAGCTACACGCCCTGGCTTTATTCTGATTTTTATTGTTGAAATAGCTATCCTGGTTGCTATCATACTTGGATGTATTTTGCTGATACAGGGGACGCGCAAAGTGCCGGTGAATTACGCAAAGCAAATTGTGGGAAACAGGCAATTTGGTGGTGCAAGGCAATTTTTGCCTCTTAAAGTCAATAGCGCTGGCGTAATGCCCATCATCTTCGCCCAGGCCATTATGTTCCTGCCAACTCTATTTAATTTAAGTAACACAATCAAAGAATCTGAAGCGGGCGCGGGACTGGTAAAAATATTTACGGACCATACCAATATTTGGTATATGGTCATTTATTCTGTTGTGGTTATTGGCTTTACATTTCTGTACACAGCGCTAATATTTAATCCTAAACAGATATCCGATAATCTGAAACAGAACAATGGTTTTATTCCTGGCGTGAAGCCGGGACAACCAACTACTGATTTTATTGGTGCTATCATGGACAAGATCACCCTGCCTGGTGCAGTATTACTTGCCCTGGTGGGTATTTTACCGGGTATTGCCCAACTTTTGGGTGTGACCCAGGGCTTCTCAACATTTTTTGGCGGTACATCACTATTGATTATGGTGGGCGTTATCCTTGATACCCTGCAACAGATAGAAACACAGCTATTGATGCGGCAATATGATGGATTGATGAAAAGTGGTCGTATCCAGGGAAGACAAACGGCAACATCGGTACAGATGTAATCAATTAAAAGAGTTTTGAAAGCCTGGTAAGTTTCCTTGCCGGGTTTTTTTATCGGTAGCCATGCTATACAATGATAATAAATTGAGTAGTAATTTTGCATCATGATAATCCTGAAAAATAAGGAAGAAATAGAATTGATGAGACAAAGCGCATTGCTTGTAAGCAGGACGTTGTCAGAAGTGGCAAAGGTGCTGAAGCCAGGAATTACTTCAATGACTTTAGACAAAATGATCGGTGAGTTTATCCGTGATCACAAAGCTGTTCCTTCATTCCTGGACTACCGGGGTTATCCTTTTAATTCCTGCATTTCAGTAAATGATGTCGTAGTGCATGGATTTCCCAGCGACGAACCTTTGCGTGAAGGAGACATTGTGACGATAGACATCGGAGTGATATTAAATGAATGGCACGGCGATCATGCCTACACTTTTGCCATCGGTGATCCGGGCGAAGAAATAGCGCAATTGATAAGAGTTACCAAAGAATCATTATACAAGGGCATTGAAAAGGCTATTGCTGGTAATCGTGTTGGAGATATATCTTTTGCAATCCAGGAATATACCGAAAAAAAACATGGTTATGGTGTGGTAAGGGAATTGGTGGGACATGGGTTAGGAAAAAGTCTGCATGAAGACCCGCAGGTTCCCAATTATGGAAAAAGAGGAAGTGGTCAAAAAATGAGAGAAGGATTAGTACTCGCTATTGAACCGATGATCAACCTGGGGACACGGAAAGTGTTTACAGAAGATGATGGATGGACGGTGAGAACAGAAGATCATATGCCTTCAGTTCATTTTGAACATGATGTTTGTGTAAAAAAAGGTAAGGCTGATATCCTTTCAAACTATGCTCCCATCGAAGCTGCTGAAAAGGCAAATTCAAATTTGTTTTCTGCAGAAGCGGTGCGTAGCCTGGTTTCATGAAATATTCTTCAGCTCCTGGCGCCTTAATCGCTACGGGGATTTGCAGTCATTTTAGTTGCGTTGAACGGACTTGTTCTATGAATATATAGAATCTAATCTTTAAAGAATCCTGAAGAATAATTAAATCAGACATTTTTAACGAGCTGCTTGTCCAACTGAGGCTTAAGTTGCGTATAGCTCCACGCGGTGAAAGGTAACAGGATGATCAATAACAGTGAAAACATGCTGTGTGAAAAGTAGAATGCAATAATGGTAAGTAACGCGACGTACAATGGATAAATTATTAACAGCAATGCAACTAAAACAGCATCAAAATGATCGTTGTTCCATGTTCTGCGATAAGTGAAATTTTTTATTGGCAGGTAGAGTAGCGCATGCATGAGAAATCCAGCAAATGCCGGCAGAAACAAAATCACTTTTACAAGTGGAGTGGATTTTTTCTCAAGAATTTCTTTTTGTTTTTTGATGTCGCTCTTGTCGATTTCAAAAACGAGTTGACGAAATTGTTCATTCAATTTCTCATTAAACAGTGCATATTTTTTCCCGTCGCTATCTGGCCGGTTAAAATCAGCGACTGTAATGACTTCTCCAAAATTGATAAA
>DASXOT010000308.1:0-3310 GCA_036494065.1 Chitinophagaceae bacterium | reverse complement strand
TCAAAAACGGTTTCTGTGTGGCGTTGCAGGCTTTTCTGCAAGTGCCCGAACAAAGTATCTTTTCCTAAATTGACTATGATGGCATTGGCTGTACCATTCACTACGTTTGTTCCTTTCCACAAGCAATTGTTTTTTGAGCCAAGTGGAGAAGTTTCATCAATTTGACCGATTTTCTTTTCGACAGGATAAGACTCACCGGTAAGGGAACTTTCATTAACAATAAGTTGCTTGCTTTCAATGATGCGACAATCAGCCGGAATGATATCACCTGCATTAAACACCAAAATGTCTCCAGGAACTATTTCATTTGTCTTAATCTCGATAGTTTTTCCTTCCCTAACAACAGTGGCTACCGAATGGATCATTTGCTGTAGTTTTTCCACGGCGCGCCCTGCATTTAGTTCCTGGAAAAAACTTAGTAAACCGGTCGCTAATAAGATCGAAAGAATAATGATCATATCCGAGGTCTCACCCAGCACACCCGAAAGAATGACAGCGACAAGTAATAGCAATACCAGTGGACTGGTAAATTGCCTGATGAATAGTTTTGCCTCGCGACTAAATCGACTTTCAGTTTTTAGATTAGCTGTTTGTTTGCTTAGCCTTTGAGATGCTTCAGCATTCGTGAGGCCGTTCAGTGAAGATTGTAAGTCCGAAAAAATTTCTTCAATGGATGGTGAGCATATTTTCAGCATAGTGACTTCAACAGAAGTTAAAATTATAAATGTAATGTCATAAGATGATAACTGACACCTGGCAGAGGATAATTGATATTCTATCCACTTTCATTTTCCCACTATCATCCGTCAATTATCATCTATACACTACTACTTGCGTTCATACACCTTCTCTCCACTCACAAAAGTCTCAAGCACTTTCACGTCCAATAGTCTTTCCGGAGGCTCTTTCATCAGATCATGATCAAGAATTACAAAGTCTGCAAACTTTCCTTTTTCCAACGAACCTTTTTCAGTTTCTTCAAAATTTGCTTTTGCAGCCCAAATGGTCATGCCTCGCAAAGCTTCTTCCCTGGTCAATGCGTTTTCCATTTGAAACCCTTCGGGCGGCCATCCTTTGGCATCTTTGCGAACAACTGCTGCATAGAAAGTCTTTAATGGTGAAATATCTTCAACAGGAAAGTCGGTTCCCAGCGGGATCCATCCATTTTGTTCGAGTAATCGTTTATATGCATAAGCTCCCTTAATTCTGTCAGGACCTAATCTTTCACTCGCCCAGTACATATCACTCGTGGCATGCGTGGGTTGAACGGATGGAATAATATTGTACTCACCGAAAAGCTTAAAATCATTTTCATTGATAACCTGTGCATGTTCAATTCTCCACCGCAAGTCGTTTTTGCCTTTTAAATATTTACTGTAAATGTTAAGCATGGTCCTGTTGCCACTATCGCCGATCGCATGCGTGCACATTTGCCATCCATGATCATAAATCAATTTTGCTACAGAATCGAAATGCGATTGACTGCTTAGCAGAAAGCCCCACCAGCCTGGCTGATCAGTGTAGGGTTGCAATAAGCAAGCACCCCTCGAGCCCAATGCCCCATCCGCATAGACCTTAAATGCACAGACATGTAAACGATCAGTTTGGATTTTTCCTTTTGAAAATGCAAAATCATAATTCTCTTTGCCATCACTCAGCATGGCATACACTTTCATTTTTAAATCGCCTGTTTTTTGAATGCTGTCGATAAAAAGAATTGTCCGGTAATCCAGCCCGCAATCTTCAACGGTGGTCAGGCCTACCTCAAAACAATTTTTTTGTGCTTCTAACAAGTCATCTTTTAGTTTACCCGCAGTTTGGGACGGCATCTTTGAAGAAACGAGTTCAACGGCATTGTCAATTAAAATCCCTGTGAGAGCGCCGTTCTTTGTTCCTATTTCTCCTCCCTGCAGCCGCTGTCCTGGCTTGACCCCTGCTAATTCCAGTGCTTTTTGATTAGCTATCGCAGCATGTCCATCAACTCTTGACAGCAGGATAGGCTTGTCGGGGAACAATTCGTTTAATTTTTCATTTGTCGGGAAGGATTTGCCGGGGAATTTGTTTTGATCCCATCCGCGACCGGTTATCCATAGGCTGTTTGGATGAGCTGACGCAAAATCTTTCACTCGCTGGGCCACCTCGTCCATGCTTTTACTATCGTAGAGATTAACAGTAAATAATGACTGTCCGTAGCCAGTGAAATGAGAGTGAGCATCTATAAAACCGGGATAAATATATTTTCCCTGCGCGTCAATGGTTTCTTTCGCCTTGTATTTACCCTTAATATCTTTTGCAGAGCCAGTCTCAATAATTCTCCCCCCGCTAACTGCCATTGCTTCGGTAGTGGAAAAGGAAGAATCAGCCGTGTAGATCGTGGCATTATAAATCAGAAGATCAACAGTTTTTTTTTGCGAACATGAGTTAAATAAAAAGAGGAAAGCAGGGAAAAATAAAAGTGTAGCGGCTCGGTTTTTATATATTGAATCAATCATACAACAATTAGTTTCGAGTTTTAAATTCCGGATATTACGCAATATAAAACTTGTCCCGTACCTATATCTGAATCTTCTTCTATTTTTGACACCAAAATAAAGCTATGAGAATTTTATTCTTTGTCATTCTCGTTATAACATTTTTTTCTTCATGTAGCCAGTTAGAAAAGCCACAGAATGGCGGAAATACACCAGTCGCTAAATATTTTGATTATAGTGATACTTCTGCGGTACAGTCGGCAGGCATTAAGATGATTTCTATTCACACTGCTGTCGGAGAATTTAAAGTGTGGACAAAACGGTTTGGAAATAATCCGAACATCAAAGTCTTATTGCTTCACGGTGGGCCTGCCGCCGGACACGAATACATGGAATGCTTCGAAAGCTTTTTCCCTCAGCAGGGATTTGAATTTTATGAGTACGATCAGTTAGGCGCACCTTATAGCGATCAACCTGCCGATTCCAGCCTGTGGACCGTTGACCGGTATGTAGATGAGGTGGAGCAGGTGAGAAAAGCAATTGAAGCGGACAAAGATAATTTTTATGTGCTGGGAAATTCATGGGGTGGCATACTGGCTATGGACTACGCGTTAAAATACCAGGACCATATAAAAGGATTGATCGTGGCGGATATGATGGCAAGCTGCCCGGACTATGGAAAATATGCCGCTGAAGTTTTATCAAAAACAATGGACCCAAAAGTGTTGGCGGAAATTAAAGATATTGAAGCAAAGAAAGATTTTTCGAACCCAAAATATGATAGCTTGCTAATGCCGAACTTTTATCAGCAGCATATATGCCGGCTTGCTGAGTGGCCC
>DASXOT010000307.1:0-3439 GCA_036494065.1 Chitinophagaceae bacterium | reverse complement strand
CACCGATAGTATTGCCAGCACGACTAACACAATCGTCATGGCTGGCGGGCTTTCATGGAGATGATGTTTTTGCTCCTCCGTTCCGCGAAAACCTCCTGTAAAAGTCAGTACAAACAACCGAAACATGTAGTAGGCAGTGAGCATAGCGCCAATCAACGCGATAGCCCACAATATTTTATCCTGCTGGTATGCCGCTAAAAGAATGGCATCTTTTGAAAAAAAGCCCGACAAGGGTGGCACCCCAGAAATAGCGGCACACCCGATGAAAAAAGTAATAGATGTGACGCGCAATTTTCCCAAGCCTCCCATTTTCCGGATATCCTGCTCACCACCCATAGCATGGATCACGCTGCCAGCTCCAAGAAACAATAAGGCTTTGAAAAAAGCATGCGTCATCACATGGAAAACTCCTGCCGAATAAGCTCCCACTCCAAGGGCAAGGAACATATAGCCCAACTGGCTGACGGTAGAATAAGCCAGTACCTTTTTGATATCATTTTGTTTCAGCGCAATTGTTGCGGCAAAGATGGCGGTGGCCAACCCAACAATTGCCACAACATATTGTGACAAATGAGATAAAGAATACAAAGCGTTGCTTCGTGCAATCATATAAATACCCGCTGTCACCATAGTAGCAGCATGGATCAGTGCGGAGACTGGCGTAGGACCCGCCATGGCATCAGGTAGCCAGGTATACAAGGGTATCTGCGCACTTTTTCCAGTAGCGCCTACAAACAGTAATAAAGTAATGACTGTGATCTCACCCGGAGTGAAATGATTGGTATTGGCAAATACGTCCGAAAAATTTGCACTGCCAATCTTTGAAATAATCCAGAAAATCGCAATTAAGAAGCCAAGATCCCCAATGCGATTCATGATAAAAGCTTTATTGGCTGCTTTGTTATATTCTGTATTCTTGAACCAGTAGCCGATCAAGAGGTAAGAACAAAGACCCACTCCTTCCCAACCAATGAACATAACTACGTAATTCGCTCCCATTACCAGGAGTAGCATCGAAAAAATAAAAAGATTGAGGTAGGAAAAATATCGACCGAAATGTTCCCTGGCTTCTTCGTGCATGTATGAGGTAGAATAAACATGAATGAGAAAGCCTACACCTGTAATAATCAATAAAAAAACAGCCGATAACTGATCGATCTGGAAACCAAAAGGAATCTGCAATGAACGGACGGAAATGAAATTAAAATAATTCACCACATGCGTATTTCCATTCTTAACCTGGAGAAATACCCACACGCTTATAACAAAAGCCGCCAGTACAACACCACACCCTATAATGCTGATCAGTGATTTCGACAAAGCCTTTCTTCCGAGGCCATTGATCAAAAAACCAACCAACGGAAGGAGTGGAATCAGCCAAACTATTTCTAAAGCGTTACCCATAAAGTCCCTCTGTTAACCGTCAATTGTGAATGTTTACGCTGCTGTTACTCCCCACTCTGAAGCCCTGACTCCGAACTTCCCATCAATGTTTCAGTCGATTCAAAAAGTTGACGTCGACCGAATGAATATTCCTGTACATCATTACAATAATTGCCAATCCTACGCTCACCTCTGCGGCAGCAACTACCATAATAAAGAAAACAAACAACTGACCGTCTATGCCTGCAGATGGATCTGCTACTCCCTTTGCCAAATGGTGCATTTTGGAAAAAGCGACCAGGATCAAATTCACAGCATTTAACATTAGTTCTATGCACATAAAAATGATGATGGCGTTGCGGCGCGTTAACACACCTATAATTCCGATCACAAACAGGGCGAGTGACAGAAATATGTAATAATTTATCGGCATAGTATGAATAACTCAAAATGCAAAATTCAAAATGCAAAAAATTAGAGCCTTGCTATTCCGTCATCTTTACTTTTGAATTTTGACCTTTTAATTTTAAATTTTACTCTTTCTTTCCAATCACCACCGTACCCACCATTGCGCTTAAAAATAATATGCTGCTTATTTCAAATGGTACTACGTACTCATTGAACAACGCTTTTCCAAGGTTTGCTATCAGCCCAATATCGCCGGTATTCGTTTCAGCCACTTGTTTTTTGATATCAATATCTTTTAATGCCGCTACAAATACAATCAACAAACATCCACCTGCTACCACACCGGCCATTCTCAGCCAACGGTTCTTTTTAGGCTCTGAACTCTCATTCAGGTTCATGAGCATAATAACAAATAAAAAGAGAACCATGATGGCCCCTGCATAAACGATAATATTTACAATGAAAAGAAATTGTGCATTCAATAAGATATAATGACCGGAAATACAGAAAAACGTGAAGATGAGCCAAAGGACACTGTAGACCGGATTCTTGCTCACAACGACCATTAGTGCGCTGAATACAGTAACTGCCGATAAAAGCCAGAATAGTATTTGAGTGATCGTCATCTTGTCTCTTAGCAATTATTAATTAATAATCACCAATTATTAATTTTTTTTAGTTCTGTGCCCAACCGCCTCTTTGTAGCCTTCCGGATCTTTATTCGGATCCGGTATCAACAAATCTTCTTTTTTATAAATAAATCCCGCCCTGGAATAATTTGATGGAGTAAATGTCTCCGACAAATAAATCGCGTCTTTGGGACAAGCCTCCTCGCAAAATCCACAAAAAATGCAGCGAAGCATATTGATCTCATATTTGGCTGCATATTTTTCTTCACGATACAAATGCTCCTCACCAGGTTGTCTTTCGGCTGCCTCCATGGTAATGGCTTCCGCCGGGCACGCTACTGCGCACAGGCCACAAGCCGTGCAACGTTCACGTCCTTCCTCATCGCGATTTAATATTTGTAATCCACGGAAAACTTTTGGAAAACTTCTTTTTTGTTCGGGGTATTGAATGGTTACCTTTTTTTTAAACAAATGACTTAACGTAATAAACATTCCCCTTAGCACGGCAGGCAGGTATAATTTCTCCCATTGGCTCATGGGCCTGCGATCTACTTGTTTTGCTCGTTGTGTTAACATTTTAACTTCTAACTGCGACGCCAGTTCTTTAAAATTTTCGCAAATATATTTTATGTATCCAACTAAACAACTCTATCTGTCTGCCCGCTTCTCATCACTCATCTTCTTAATAACATCACCACCGCCGTCACTACCATATTGATCAATGCCAGCGGGATTAATTTTTTCCAGCCGAGATTCATCAACTGATCATAGCGAAAACGTGGAATCGTCCAACGTATCCAGATAAAAATAAAAAGAAAAATAAATGACTTAGCCATCAAAACGCAAAAACCAAGGATCGCCATAATATTGGGCGACCAGCCCCAACTGGCTTCATTAACGAAAGGAATATCATAACCGCCAAAGAACAGCGTAGCCATCACCGTGCCACTGATAAACATATTGACATATTCAGCAAAAAGATAAAGGCCCAGTTTCATCGACGAGTATTCCTGGTGGTA
>DASXOT010000306.1:0-7786 GCA_036494065.1 Chitinophagaceae bacterium | reverse complement strand
ATTGTTTTAAAGATCAACAAATATCTTGGCTATGATCTTAACACAGTTGAATTGGCGCTGCGGGATGGAATACCATTCGCTATTGATTTCTGCAATCCCGCGCCCGACGCGGACCGCAATAGTGTGGGCCATGCAAATTTTGAATGGATCGTCGAAACTATGTCGAACTATGCGATAGAAAGAGCCATTGCCAATGAAGAAGGAAAAGATAACCTTACCTGGGGCGAATACGTAAAAAAGAGCAGCAACAAAATGAAATTGATTTAACCCGTTCAAGCATAATTAAAAAACATGGCCACTCTGAATTATAAAAGTTTTACCCTTGGTGTAGAGGAAGAATACATGGTCCTCGATCCGCGGACATACGAGTTAAAAAGTCATGAACAAAAGATTGTCCAGGAAGGACAAAAAGTAATCAAGGATAAGGTCAAGGCAGAGATGCACCAGGCGGTTGTTGAAGTAGGAACGGATATCTGTAATGATGTAGATGAGGCACACAAAGACGTATCAACTTTGCGAAAGACAATTTCGACTATTGCCGAGGACCTGGGTTTCGCAATGGGTGCAGCAGGAACACATCCTTTCAGCCATTGGGAAAGCCAGTTGATTACTGATCACGCGCGTTATAATGAAATAGTAAATGAATTGCAGGAAGCCGCCCGTAGCAATTTGATATTCGGATTGCACGTGCACGTGGGTATGGAGACCAGGGAGATGGCGAATCACATCGCTAATTCAACGAGGTATTTCCTACCGCATATATACGCACTTAGCACCAATTCTCCTTTTTGGGAAGGCAGACAAACTGGCTATAAATCATTTCGAACAAAAGTATTTGATAAATTCCCCCGTACGGGAATTCCCGAAGCATTCGATAGCATTGAGTTGTATGAGAACTATGTAAAATTGCTCGTAAAAACAAACTGTATTGACAATGCCAAAAAAATCTGGTGGGATTTGCGGGTACATCCATTTTTTAACACAGTAGAATTCAGAATTTGCGATGTGCCAATGACTGTTGACGAAACGATTGCCCTGGCATCTTTATTCCAGGCCGTATGCGCGAAAATCTACAAGTTGCGTTCGCAAAACCTGAACTTCATTCAATATTCCCGAGCCCTGATCAACGAGAATAAATGGAGAGCCGGCCGCTATGGCATCGACGGTAGATTGATTGATTTTGGCAAAGAAGAAGAAGTAAATACCCGGGTACTGGTTTATGAACTTTTAGATTTTGTGGATGACGTTGTCGATCACCTGGGTAGTCGGCACCGGTTGGCTTACGTGAATAAAATACTGGAAAACGGCACCGGCGCCGATAGACAGCTTGCTGTGTTTGAAAACACAAAAAATCTTGTTGATGTCGCAAGATATATCCAGAGCCAGTATCTGGCGGGTTTGTAAATATCATTATAAAAAACAGGGCCCTCCCGGAGAGCCCTGTTAAAATTATCTGACTAAAATGCGATTAACTATTGTTGTTAATATTGTGTGTTGGGAGAACGATGATAATTTCTCTCAGCGTCCCGTATAGCGGCATCACGTTCGGATTTCAACTGATGAATTTCCTTTTTTCTCTGACTTCTCGCTATGCTTTTGTCGTGCCTTGCAGACCAAATCCTATCCCGATAGTCGGCACGTATATCCTGAATTCTCATCTCCAACCTGGAAGGACGGCCGTATAAAGGATAACCGTAATAGGGATATCCCCAGGGCCCGTACCCATAAGAATAACCGTAGGGATAATAACCAGCTCCCACTCCAACAACAACTCTTGTTCTTGGTCTGTAATAATGGCCACCACCGAACTTACGCTGTGCCGAAGCACTCAACACAATAATCATTGACAACAATATTACAAATAGCTTTTTCATAATTAACGATTTTGATATATAGACGACAAAAAATGGACAAAGTAAAAAGAAGAAGCCGGAAATAACTAATCACTAACACTTTAGTGCATAATTGTCAGTAAAAATGACAGAAAATGGATAAAACCTGACGCAAAAATTCCCCCGTAAGAGAACGAATTTCCATTAAGATGTGCCGGTTAAGGTTAGCAGACTTCAAGACCAATCTTTCTTAATTTTAATGGCTCTATCCCCAGATGTGGAAAAACTTTTTAATGAGTTTTTTAAAACTGTAGCGATATTGAATAATGTTTTTGAATCAAACATGAACAATCAAAGGGAACTCATTAAACATGGAAGAATCAAGAGAAATATCAGCCCTGTTTCTTTTAATCGACGACCCTGATGAAGAAGTGTTCGATGCGGTAAGCAAAAAGATCGTTGATTATGGAAAGCCTATTATTCCTAACCTGGAACATCTGTGGGAAACCACGCCCAGTGAGGAAACCCAAACGCGCATCGAACTGCTAATCCACCGTCTTCATTACAGGGATCTTACCGACGACTTTCACGAATGGAGCGTTTCAGGCCATCACGACCTGGCGCAGGGCGCCCTGCTTACCTGTAGGTTTCTATATCCTGAACTTTCAGCTTCTTCCCTATCACCGGAGATTGAAAAAATCCGTAGAAACATCTGGCTGGAATTAAACAATTACCTTACGCCACTGGAGCAAATCAATATTGTTACCAGCATACTTTATAGTTATTATGGGCTTAAGGGAAGCGAAACGAGTTACCAGCAACCCAATGAATTTTTATTAAATAAAGTACTGGAGGCAAAACACGGAAATCAAATTAGTAATGGGATATTATATCTAATCCTTAGAGAAATGCTTGACATTCCCGTCAAGGCTATCGGTGTGCCCAAGCAGTTCGTCATCGCATATTTCAAATCGGGATATTCAGAAGAAAACCTGCCTAATCCACTTGGGAAGATTGAATTTTTTATTGACCCTACCTCGGGCCAGGTATTTACGCACAAGGATGTAGAAAATTATTTCAAAAGAATTGCTGTGCCTTCTGCCAACACTTATTTTAAGCCTCAAACGAATAAACGTATCATACAGCAGTTGCTCCGGGAATTGAGTAAATGTTTTGACGATGACAAAAGCCGTTATAAACAAACGGAACTGATGGAATTGGCAAGGCTTTTAGATTAGTTCCTCCGCTTCCACTATTTTTGCACGAATTTTCACCGGCATTTTTCTCACTATGAGTAATAATACAAACCATGATAATATTTTCAGCCAGCCTCAAAAAGCCGCTGATTTTAAGTTTGGTCAAACGGTTGTTTCTGTTTTCGACGACATGGTCACGCGCTCTGTTCCCTTTTACCTCGAAATGCAGCGGATGATGACTGAAATTGCGGCTGATTTCGCCGTGCCTGGATCAAATGTCTATGACCTGGGTTGTTCTACCGGAACAACGCTGATTAATTTGGATAAGGTGCTGGCTCCCGAGGTTAATTTCGTTGGTGTTGATGAAAGCGAAGAGATGCTGAAGAGATGCCGGACGAATTTTGAGGCGGAGGGAGTAAAAAGAAAATTTGCTTTAGAAAGAGTTGATCTCAACCAGGGTGTCAGAATTGAAAATGCGTCTGTAGTCGTGATGTGCCTGACCCTGCAGTTTATTCGGCCGCTTTATCGCGAAAAACTGGTATCGGATATCTTTCAACAAATGAATGACAACTCCTGTTTCATTCTAATTGAAAAGGTGCTGGGTGAGGACTCTTTGTTTAATCGCCTGTTTATCGACTATTACTATGATTTTAAGAGAAGAAATCATTACAATGAAATGGAGATATCGCAGAAACGCGAAGCTCTTGAGAATGTACTGATCCCTTACAAACTGATGGAGAACCGTGAACTTCTTTTAAGCACCGGATTTCGCTATGTAGATACCTTTTTTAAATGGTATAATTTCAGCGGTATGATTGCTGTCAAATGACAAATCACAGGAAACAGGACAAGCGACAAGTTCAGTAAACAATAATCTATTAATTCGTAGATGGTCAAACTAGGCAATTTCTTATTTCGCAATCGAAACGGAATTTTTCCTCTTTTTTATTTGATGTTATTCGTTCCTTCCTGGGAAGTGTTTCTGAACCCGGTTACAGCTATGATCATTGGATTTACCATTACCATAATTGGTCAATTGGTACGAGTGACCACAATTGGTCTTGTATATATCATTCGGGGTGGAAAGGACAGGCGCGTGTATGCGGAAGACCTGGTGACTACAGGCATATTTGCTCACTGCCGGAATCCGCTTTATGTGGGAAATATTTTGATACTGGTTGGTTTAGGCGTCGCCTCTAATTCGCTAATCTTTATGGCGATATTCACGCCACTGTTTTTATTTTTCTGGCAGGCGATCGTTCTTGCAGAGGAAAACTATTTGCGAAATAGATTCGGTGAGCAATACAATGCCTATTGTAAAAGATTAAGCCGGTGGCTGATCAATTTCAATGGTCTTGGAAAAACGATGCAGAGCATGCAATTCAAATGGAAAAGGGTGATCATTCGTGAATACAATTCAACTTATATCTGGATGACGGGTGCGACCCTGATCGTAATGAAACATTTCTATTTTCACAAAGGCCAATTCGATTTTCATAAAAACCTCACAGTTTTTATTTCCATCCTCGTTGCCTTAATGATCCTCTATCTATTTGCCAGATACCTGAAGAAATCGAGGAAGCTCGTAAGCGACTAGCGTGAGTTGCGGAATGTTAATCAGGGCAGAAATGAGTGATCAGTGATGAGTTCACTTTTGTCGGTCTTTTACTCATTACTCATCATTCATCCCTCCAGGCTCCATCCCGCACTGTATTGCCTCTTTACAAACTGGTTGGCATCATCAAAATTGGTGATCTTCATATTTTGTGCATCCCAAATTAATCTCTTGCGGCCGGGATAATTATCGCCCACTTTCATGATGTAACTACGGATCGCCAGGTTGCCCATTAAAATGCTTTCTACAAATGGACCCGCATACTCAAATGGTGAGCTTGTTTTCTTATTTCCGTATCCGGCAATGCATGCATTTACCCATTGAATGTAATGTCCTTCGGGAACGCGGGCGATTGTTTCTTTTGGTAACGTAACCTGCGTCATTAATTTGGTCGGCAATAATCTTGGGTTTTCACCGTAACAATCTAATAATAGTTTCCCTTTTGTTCCTTCGAGCAATACACCACCGTCCCAATTACCAAAAGGCTCTTCGGGCAGCAATTCATCGGGGCGCTGAGGTAAAAGGCCACCATCAAACCAGGATACTTTTATATTTCCTTTTCCATCTGTGCGTGGATAATTGAGATGGATGATGGAAGAAGGTGGGCATGCGTCCGGATTTTGTGTATCATCCCACATCTTTTTGTAAACGGTAGCTATGCTGCACTCTACTGAATCGGGATAAAGTATTGGCAACATGCGATAGATCGGGTCCATAATATGACAAGCCATATCGCCCAATGCGCCTGTGCCAAATGCCCACCAACCTCTCCAATTAAAAGGGAGATAAGCAGGATTGTAATCAATATGCTTTGCAGTGCCCAACCAGAGATCCCAATTCAATTCCATGGGGATATCATAATGGCCGGTTGGTGTGGGAACGCCTTGTGGCCATACCGGCCTGTTTGTCCATGCATAGGCGGTATGCACATCGCCAATTAAACCGGCATCAAAAATCTCCTTCGCGCGACGAACGCCATCACCGGAACCGCCCTGGTTACCCATCTGTGTGACCACCTTATATTTTTTTGCAGCTTGTGTGAGTGTTCTCGCTTCATATATATCATGGGTCAATGGCTTTTGCGTATAAACATGTTTGCCTAATTGCATTGCAGCCAGTGTTGCAACTGCGTGCGTATGGTCAGGTGTTGAAATAGAACATGCGTCGATATTATTTTTTTCTTTGCTTAACATCTCGCGAAAATCTTTGTAATAGTTTGCCTTGGGAAAACTCTTTCGCGACGTCACCGCTTGCCTATCATCTACATCCGCCATAGCGACAATATTTACATTAGGACTTTTTGAAAAATTACTAAGATCATCTTGCCCTTTTCCACCTGCCCCGATACCGGCAATATTTAGTTTATCACTTGGCGCAATAAATCCCCGGCCAAGTACGTGCCTGGGCACAATAAAAAAACCAGCCCCTGCCAATGAAGCATTTTTAATAAATTTTCTTCTTGAAGATTTGTTTGTTGGGTTGTTGCTCATAATTAAAATTTATTTTGCTATGCAATCAAAAAATAGAGATCATTTATAGAAAATGTCAAAGGTCCAACTTCCAATTGTCCCTGTAATTTCTCTTTACAAACTGATTGGCGCGATCAAAATTGGTGATCTTCATGTTCGCTCCATCCCACAATAATTTTTTTCTGCCGGGATATGCAGGATTACCCTTCGCATCGTTTTCACTGTAGTTGTAACTGCGAACAGCAAGGTTTCCCATCAATACCGTTTCTACGAGAGGCCCCGACTGATCAAACGAAGAACTTGTATATGTTCCGTAACCTTTTTTGCAGGCATTTGTCCATTGTGTTTGATGTCCCTCAGAACCCCCTTCGACAAATGGTTTGGTGGGCGCCGGGAATTTTGCTTCCTTCATTTTTGATGTGGGAAGTAACGTTGCATTTCTTCCAAACAGGCCAGCCATTAGTTTTCCCTTTGTTCCTTCAAAAATAATTCCGCCGCTGTCTTCTCCCATAACCTCATCCGGTAAAAGCTCATCAGGTCTTTCGGGTTTGATACCGCCATCATACCAAATCAATTTAACAGGTATCATTTTTTCCCTGGCGGGAAAATGAATATGAATTTTTGCAGAAGGCGGATAACTATCGGTATAAACTGCTTCTTTAAAGAAGCCGGTCCATACGCCGCCAACACTACATTCGACCGCAATGGGATAACCCAATTTCAATGCCCTGTAAGGAACATCTATGAAATGACAGCCCATATCTCCCAGCGAACCGGTGCCAAAATCTACCCAACCACGCCAGGTAGCTGGAAGATAGGTGGGATTAAAATCTCGTTGGAGTGCTGTGCCGAGCCATAGTTCCCAATCCAGTTCTTTTGGTATATCGAATTTGCCCGTGGGAGTTGGAATGCCTTGCGGCCACACGGGACGGTTAGTCCACACATGCACAGTGTGTACGTCACCAATCAATCCGCCCTGTATCCATGCTTCAACCTTTCTTGTATCGTCACCACTGCTTCCCTGGTTACCCATTTGTGTAACCACCTTATATTTTTTTGCTGCCTGCGTTAATATTCGTGCTTCGTAAATATCATGGGTCAGCGGTTTTTCACAGTAAACATGTTTTCCCAATTGCATAGCAGCCATAGCGATCACGGCATGCATGTGATCAGGTGTGGTTACGATAACAGCATCGATATTTTTTGCTTCTTTATCCAGCAGTTCCCGATAATCTTTATAATAAGGAGCATTAGACCATTTTTGCCTCGCTTTTACGGCCATGCGATCGTCCACATCACACAGTGCTGCGATATTCTCTGCGCCATTATTATATGCATAAGGCAGGTTAACTTCAGCCTTGCCACCACACCCGATGCCAGCAATGTTCAATTTATCGCTTGGAGCAATGAATCCCTTTCCTAAAACATAACGGGGAACAATAAAGAAGCTTGCGGCTGCTAATGATGAATCCCGAACGAACTGACGGCGTGAAAGAGAGTTAACTTTTTTGGGTTTGTTCATACGGCAAAAAAATTTCTTTAAGGTAATGCAAAGAGAAAGATGAATAAAATAAAATTTTCATTGGTGTCTTCGTGTGGTCTGGAGACCTTAATGTACTTGTGATTCAAAAGGCTTCCCGAATCGTATTTGTTTTCAGCGAGCAAAAAATTCCT
>DASXOT010000305.1:0-3195 GCA_036494065.1 Chitinophagaceae bacterium | reverse complement strand
ATGAATTTTAATCTTTACTATAGCCGGTATGCATTGAATGATGAAAGACTGTGCATGAGATTTGACAGCGACATCGAAACCGCTAATCCAAACAAACTTTATTACGGGCTAAAAGAATTATCAACAAAAGCGGATAAGCAGGATGATTTGCTAACGCAAAATTTTTCAATGCTTCAAACAGTCGATACTGAACACGTCATTGAAATTCCACAACAGGAAAAGGAAGTCAAATTCCAGTGGCTTCAAAAATGGATTGAAGAAACCATTTCGTACGTTAAAAGCCTCGATTCTGAAAAATTTTCCGGCGGTATCGCCTATTTACTGCTGAATCTTGCTTATCGCATCGATTGCCTGGTGATACCGGAAGGACTCATCTTGCATGATATTGAGAAGATAGCAGAACTCTATTTTAGAAAAGACGAAAGGCAAACTGTAGAAAAGAACAGGGACATGATCGTAGAGTTTGAAAAACTGAAAACCCGCACAAAAGAAGAGGTCTTTGCTTCCTTATACCGGTCCAGGCACACGTTTGCTATCGTGAACCCCCAGAACTACAAAGCAATTGCTGATTCTATTCATAATGCTAATCAAAATATAAATTGGTATCGTGAAAATAACTACATGCTGATTGCAAACCAAATTGCAGAATATGGAATTGCATACTGTCAATATTCCTATAGTTTGCCGAGACCAACTACCGAGTTATTCCAATTATTCATGATGGTAAACTATGGAGATTATTTTAAAGCGCTGGGATTTAATGCCGACTATTATAACGCAGGAACGAATCAATTCAATGCGGACAAGATAGCAGACAGAATCAACCAGGTAATTGATCGCTGGAAGACAAAATATCCCAATTTAAAAATGAGGCTGGAAAATATCAAATATGATAGTTTGCTCAGTTTCAATATTTCCTTTACTACGGAAATGGAAACGCTAAATTTTGATCGTTAAAATATAAAACCCGAATAGGAGACAAGTTGTTTTGGATAAATTGACTTAACAGTTAAAATGGAAGTACAGGAGATCATAGAAAATTTTCAACCGGCGATTATTCAGATCGCCACGCAAACGGCCACGGGTACTGGTTTTTACGTCAAGGAGTTTGATCTCATCGTAACGAATGATCATGTGGTGGGTGATAATGCGGAAGTTACTGTTGCCGGCAAATTGTTTCAAAAGGCCCTTTCCCGTGTTTGGTATACTGATCGCAAGCATGACCTTGCCTTCCTGGAAACGCCAAAAGAAGTTCTTCTTCCCGAGATTAAACTGGGCAATTACCAAAGCATGAAGGATGGAGATGCTGTGATCGCCATTGGCCATCCGTATGGGCTGAATTACACAGCAACGCAGGGTGTAATATCCAAAGTGGACCGCATACGCGATGGGCTAAAGTTTATACAAATTGATGCGGCGATCAATCCCGGCAACAGCGGAGGTCCATTGGTAAATGACACGGGAGAAGTGATAGGCGTGAATTCTTTTATTATTCGTGGCGGCGACAACCTAGGCTTCGCGTTGCCAGTAAATTATTTACGCGAAGCGCTACAATTATATCTTCCCAACAAAGGACAGCCATCTACGCGATGTTACAGTTGTGACTATTTAGTTACTCCTGCCAATATTGATTCACAAAAGTATTGTCCCAGCTGTGGTACAGAGGTAAAATTGCCCATACTGCCAGAAAAAGACGTGGAACCGGTTGGAGTTGCCAAAATAGTAGAGGAGATCCTGAAAGAATTGGGCAAAGATGTAAAGCTGGCTCGTGAAGGACAAAACAGTTGGAGCGTGAAGGAAGGCTCGGCAAAAATCAGGATTAGTTACAATCCCGAAAATTATTTTATTGCCGGGGATGCATATTTATGCCAGTTGCCATCAGACGCGTCAAGAATAAAACCGCTTTACCAATATTTATTACAGGAGAATTATCGTGTAAATGGCCTTGCGCTTAGCTGTGTAAAGCAAAATATTGTGCTTTCTTCGATAGTTTATGATCTTGACATGACAAAAGAAAGCGGCGTTGAGATTTTTCAACGTCTTTTTAAAAAAGCCGACGAGTATGATGATTATCTAAAAAAAGAATTTGGTTGCGTCAGCAGGCTGGAAGAATAAAGCCGTTTCTCCTGATTTCACCGAAAATTTCGCTTAATCTACCTGCGAATAGCACTTAAACCTCAAATTATTCCGACTTGGCAATATTTTTCATTGCAACATTTTCCTATTTTCACATTCCCACATCTAATTTTGAATACTGCTTATGTTTAATTTGATCCTGTTCGGACCACCGGGAAGCGGAAAGGGCACGCAATCAGAAAAACTTGTTGAAAAATATGGCCTGGTTCATCTATCTACAGGCAATTTGTTACGTGAAGAAATCTCCAATAAAACGCCGCTTGGTTTGGAAGCGAAAAATTTTATCGACAAAGGCCAATTGGTTCCCGATGAGGTGGTAATTGGAATGATCGATAGCTCTCTTGACCATCATAAAGAAGCAAAAGGTTTTTTATTTGACGGTTTTCCCCGTACGGCGGCCCAGGCCGATGCACTCGACAAATTATTAGCCTTAAAAAAAACGGAAATAGCACTGTTGCTTTTTTTAGAAGTGACGGAAGAGGAGCTGATAAAAAGGCTGCTGAACCGTGGCAAAACTTCCGGTCGAACGGACGATGTCGATGAAATCATCATTCACCAACGCTTTGCGGTTTACCGAAATGAGACCGCGCCGATTGCCGATCATTATAAAAAACTTCGAAAATTTCAATCGATAAAAGGCGAGGGAACAGTAGATGATATATTCAATTCAGTGTGCACTATTATTGATAAAAAAATGAAAACGCTTCCTGCCTGAACCGTTATGGTAAACGAAGCAAAAAAAGAACTTCTGCAGCATCAACTTATTCCATCATTCCGGAAAATAGAACCCTCAACACCTCAGAGATGGGGCAAGATGAATGCGCAACAGATGGTTGAGCATGTTTCTGGTTTTTTCCGGATCTCTACCAACAAATTGAAATTTCCACTCGTTACGCCCAAGGAGGAGCTTCCAAAATATCTTGCTTTTTTAATGAGTGAAAAAGAGTTTCGTGAAAATACAAAGGCGCCTATCTTACCTGAGGAACCGCTTCCAATCCGTTTTGCAACAATGGATGAGGCTATAAATGACCTGGAAAAGCAGGTGAATTATTTCTTTGA
>DASXOT010000304.1:0-15560 GCA_036494065.1 Chitinophagaceae bacterium | reverse complement strand
ATACAAAAACATCTACACAAAAAAAGACTGAGCAGGCACACCATGATGACGGAAATAAAGACAACAGCACAGCAGCGGTTCCGAAAGCAACGATGACAAAAACCATTGACCCTCCCACAAAGAAAAAAGAAACTGCTGTTTCGCCGGATGAAACAGCATTGATTCAAAAAAAAGATGTTGAGGTTGATCCTACAACTGGTGAACGAAAAAGTGTAACCAGGAACAATGATGATGTGACCACGGTTGAGAACAATACGAGAAATAACACAGAGCGTACAACAAAGAAGACGAGTTCAGAGCCAAAGTTCCTGGATAGTGACGTCGATCCCAAAAATCTTTTGCGGCTTGTGTCTGTAAAAAGCAATGAGTATGAGCGTGGCGCCTTTGGCGGAATCAGGGGTCTTGAGCTGACCGTCTACAATAATTCAAACTTTTTACTCGACCAGGTAAGCGTGGAGGTAAATATCATGAAGCCAAGTGAGCAACCCCTTAGAACAGATGTTATCACTTTTAAAAATATTGCGGCTAATGGTTCCGTAACTGTAAAAGTTCCGGATAGCCAGCGCGGCATACGCGTGGATTATCATATCACAACTATCGAATCAAAGCAATTTCAAAAAAGCACAGCAGGACTATGAGAGCTAGTGAGTGATAACAAATTTTTCAGCTCCCCATTCATTACTCGCGTTAATATACCTGACGAGAAATGTTCCTGCCGGGTAGCTACCGCAATCAAAGCTCCATTTATTTTGGTTTTCATTGGTATTAAGACGTGACAGGATTTTGCCGGTGAAGTCGGAGATAAAAACATCGCTGAGATGATTTTTACTTTCAATAGTCACTATCCTATTGTTGGAAATATTCACATTTATATTCTCGATATTAGCTGCAATGTTTTTTGGAATGTCTCTCTCTTTTTGACCCGAGCAGTCATTTGCCTCCACCATTTGTTTAACGATCCTCTCCAACAAAGCATTTAAGAACTGAACATCAAAGAAGCCGGCTGTGCGTTTGCCCGTTAAAAATTCTGCTGCGTTATCATCGGTAAGGAAAACATAGGTTCCATTTGTCGCCAATGCCATGCTACGCATGATGAATTCGGTTGATTTATCGGCGCCTCTGCAAATCACTGGAACGATACGTACGCCACTGGCGGCTGCCCGCCTGATCAATTGAAATATTTTGTCCTTTGTCTCATCGTGAGGTGGCGCATCGGTGACGAGAAAGAGGATACGGCTGCGCGCAGTACCGCTCCATTGTAAACTGTCCAACGTAGTTTGTAGTGCAGCATGCACAGCTTCTGGAATGTCGCCTCCTCCACTTGCCCGCTGAAGTTTGATAAAATTGAGCACGCGCACCAGATCGGTTTGAAAATCTATATGGCGCGTAAGGTATTCATCGTTTTTATCACGATAAAATACTGAACTAACATGCAAATCCAAATCATGATATTCAGCGAATGTGTTTCGCAGCACGTCTTCCAATTCTACTTTTAGAAAATCGATTTCATCGGTCATGCTGCCTGTGGCATCAACCACTACGGCAATATCCACTTTATTTGAAACTGAGCAAGGTTGATCTAATTCCATGCTGTTGATCCCTTTTGCAAACGGAAGAGCCGTGATAGTTTCAGTGATCCCCTGACAGGCTATACGGTATTCAGATTGGGTTGAGTCATTTTTCATTGCGCCCCACAACTCAGCTTTACCTGTGTTGTCTGTTACAGCCGACCAAACGGTGTCGTTTGTTCTTTTATCAAGCAGGTAAACGGGTTGCCCGATAACCGGCAGATGTTGTTTATTTTCCAATTGTACCGTGTAACGATCTTTGGGATACAATTTCCAATGATCACTGTAAGTTTTGAATTCGGCCGGAGTAAAATCCGTCCACAATTTCCATTTATTAAAATCATTGACTTCACCGGCTGTCAATAATCCTGAACGAAATAACACAGAGCCATTATTCGCTATCGTGTCGATCATGAAAAGTTTTTTCCCTGAAATGTAATTTTCCGAACCTTTTATTGGAGCTCCCTGGTCACTGCTCTTGCTGCTTGTGTTATTGGTGATAATTCCACGCACTCCAGTTGTCGAAACATCGGAGGATTTTATTTTTCTTCTTGTGTTCAATAACACAACTTCGAAATCCGGATCTTTAGCGGTTTCTTCTGTGACCCATACTTTGTAAGGTTCAAAACCAGGAGCGGAAAAGAATAAGGTGTCTGGAAGCTTGTCTGCAGCAATGGTGAAACTTCCGTCATCGTTTGTAAAAACGGTAGAAGATTTGCTTTTGAACTTAACAGTCACATACGACGCTGCCCTCCCGCCTTCATTCAATACATGGCCGGAGATTTTTTGCCCGGAAACTGAAACTTGAATATAAAAAAACAGGCATAGAAAGCAGAGCAGTTTGGGCATTGCGATTAGCTTATGCATGTTAAGATGGACGGATAGTTTATTTGTTTAAATCCGATAAAAATAAATAAAGGAATTCATAAATTATAGAGATAACTTTCTTTTACTTTCGCTTTACCTAATCAAATGAAAAAGATTTTGTTATTCGGCGCTGGTAAGTCGGCAACTGTCCTGATCGATTACCTGCTCGAGAATTCCCGAGGAGAAAATTGGCAATTGATCGTTGTTGATGCGGACCTCGATTTGGCTAACTCCAAAATCGCCAATTCTTCCCGAGGGCTCGCTGTTTCATTTGATATTAAAAATGAAAGCGAAAGAAAAAAATACGTCAGCGATTCTGATATCGTTATTTCACTCTTGCCACCGTCACTTCATTTTCTCGTGGCGCAGGATTGCGTTGAGCAAAATAAAAACCTACTTACGGCTTCATATGCTGATGACGCAATGAACAGTCTTCGATCAAAAATCGATGAGAAAGGGCTGTTGTTCTTGTGTGAAATGGGATTAGATCCGGGTATCGATCACATGAGTGCAATGAAAATGATCGATGACATACATGCGGCAGGTGGTCATATCGTTTCTTTTCAGTCTCATTGCGGCGGCCTGGTCGCACCCGAAAGCGATAACAATCCTTGGAAATACAAAATAAGCTGGAACCCTCGCAGCGTGGTGTTGGCTGGTAAGGCCGGCGCACATTTCAAAGAAAATGGTGAAGAAAAACATTTAGCGTACGAGGAGCTTTTTAACGGTGAGAGGCTCGTAGAGATTAATGATCTTGGGGTTTTGAGTTGGTATCCAAATAGGGATTCGCTGAGTTATGCTTCATTGTATGGATTGGAAGAAGCGAGCACTTTCATTCGTACTACTCTTCGATATCCAGATTTTATTTACGGTTGGAAAAATGTTGTGGAGTTAAAGTTAACCGATGAAACTCCACAGTACGAAACTGACGGCAAAAGCCTGTATGAGATTTTCCGGGCGCACATGGATAAGTATGGCTTTAATGAATGGCTGGAGCAAAAATTATCTCAACGTTTCGCCCAGACAAAGGACATGCTGAGTAACCTGGTGAAGCTAATGGAAGCAGAGAAAATGGCCGAAGACGAGGATTTTGAAATACCCCAGGAATTTATGTCGGTAGATGACAAGGGAAATATTAGCGAAATAGAGTTGGATGATGTAAAGAACAGGGCGGCTGGTTTTCTTGCTTATAAAATGCATGAAGCAAACCTTACGTTAAAGCAATTATTCTTTCTCGGTCTTGATGATAAAGAAACATTGATCAATAAAGGTTTCTGCAGTGCTGCTGATATATTGCAATTTGCTATGGAAAAAAAATTGGCTCTCGCACCATCCGACAAAGACATGATCGTGATGATGCATGAGATCAGGTTTAAGATTCAAGGCCAGGAATCAGAAATAAAGAGCTTGCTAATTGCCAAAGGAGATAATAATGTAAGAACGGCGATGGCAAAAACAGTGGGGATGCCATTAGGCATTGCCACGAAACTGATTCTGAATGGAACTATACAGCTAACGGGTCTTCATATTCCGACAAAGAAGGAGATTTATGAACCGGTTCTAAAAGAATTGGAACTCTACGATATAAAATTTGAAGACATTAAAGATTGAGGAATTAGATGAGTTTGTATTTGGAGAAGTGTTTAAAATTTAAAATGATCTTATAATTTGAAAGCTGCCGTTTACGGTAAGAGCATTTAGGATATTGAAGATGAGCTTGTAGAAAGTATTCGATCGAAGAGAATTTTTCTTCAGCAAACAGGCGCTTTATAAATTCAGAGATTTATAGACGCATAGCAGACCCACCGCGATAAACCTGGCCGCCCGCAGGGCCCTCCCCCGCCTCCAACCTACCTTTTTTGCGTATTGCATTGTCTTGTCCTGAAAAAAGTCGACACAAAGCCCATCAATCTTTTACGACTATACGCTTGTTGTTTTGCAATAAACAATCTTCTTCCCTTCGCAGATATATCACCGGCGCGAAGTATTATAAGTTGTTTGGCATTTAATCCAATTTAGTTCTCATGGATACAGAGTTGAAAAGTCCGCGGATACCTAAAATATATATACTTCAGATTGCAAATATCGTTTTCCAAAAAATCCAGGCAATGGGAAAAACAATGAAAAAAGGTGGGAAAAAAACGGATGGTGAGTGGTCAGTTGTCAATGGTCAATAGTGAAGATACTTTATCGAAGAAAATAACTGACAATTGCCTATTCACAATCCTATCCGGCTAGCAAATTCGCCATAATACTAACTCCCTCCGTTGCCGGTTTTTCGATAGCTGTGAGATTATAAATCGAAGACGTGTAAGGAATTTTTTTATCGATAATGAACTTAGGTATCTCAGGAGCGGCATAGTTGACAAGACCCGCTGCAGGATAAACAACCAATGATGTCCCCACAACGGCGAAGATATTCGCGCTGTGCACAATCGGTATAGCCTCTTCAATCATTGGTACCGGTTCTTCAAACCAAACGATATGCGGACGATATTGGCAACCATCCTCTGCGCAATCGCCAAGCAAGATATCTCCCCGGACGTCCTTAATAATCCCTGCCGATCTTTCACTTCGCATTTTGAATATTTCTCCATGTAAATGCAGCACGTTTGTTGACCCCGCACGTTCATGGAGATCATCAATATTTTGTGTAATAATAAATACCTCGAAATCTTTTTCCAGTTCCGCTAATCCCGCATGGGCAGCATTGGGTTTTGCATCAGCCACATTTTTCCTGCGCTGATTATAAAAATCAAGAACAAGTTGTGGGTTTTTTCTCCATGCCCTGGGCGTGGCGACATCGTCGATATTATATCCCTCCCACAGTCCATCACTATCACGAAAGGTTCTTAAACCGCTTTCTGCACTAATGCCCGCACCTGTGAGTACAACCAATTTCTTCTTATTCATATCCAAAAATAAAACAGCAATCGCTTGCAGCAAAACAAGGATTGCTGTTTATGGATATTGCTTTATTTTTTTGCAATATCCATTGCGCTAGCCGAACGAACCAACTCCACAAATTCTGCCCGGTAGCCAAATTCATCGGTGCTTTTAGCAGCCTTTCCCATGGCGATCACCTGCTGATAATTTGATTGTTGCTTATAGGCTGAATTGCGGAGCAACAAACCAAATTCAGCCACGGCAGCGGAGAAACGGAAATTATCAGAACTAGAAGCAAGAGGTTTGTGCTCATCGATAACAGCTTGCGAGATCAACTTGCTCACATCCCCATCTGGTTTTTTATACCGGAGTTTAATGGTCATGATCTCATCAGATGGAGCATTGTCCATTGAACGTACTGTTTGATATTTTAATGAATCAACCGATTTTGCAAATTCGTTCCTGACCCCTACCGGGATAATCTCGTATAATGCCGTTACGGTATGACCCGAACCTAACTCTCCGGCATCCTTCATATCATCATTGAAATCTTCCGATGCCAACATTCGGTTCTCATAACCAATTAACCGGTAAGCTTGTACTTTTTGTGGATTGAATTCAACCTGGATCTTTACATCTTTGGCAATAGTGAACAAAGTACTTCCAAATTCATTTACCAATACCTTGCGAGCTTCCGTGATATTATCTATATAGGAATGGTTTCCGTTTCCTTTATCAGCAAGCTGCTGCATCTTATTGTCTTTGTAATTTCCCATGCCAAAGCCAAGCACAGAAAGAAACACACCTGATTTTCTTTCATTTTCAATAAGCCTCACCAATTCATCATCGCTTGAAGCTCCAACATTGAAATCACCATCCGTGGCCAGGATCACTCTATTATTTCCTTCCTTAATAAAATTTTCCTTTGCGATCTTGTAGGCCAATTCGATTCCCTCCCCGCCCGCCGTGGAACCTCCGGCTTCAAGTCCATTAATGGCCTCTTTTATTTTGGTTTTGTTGCTACCGGGAGTGGAAGGCAATACCAGTCCCGCATTTCCTGCATACACTACAATGGCGACCTTGTCATTTTCGCGAAGTTGGTCAGTGAGCAGATTCAGGGAGGCTTGTACAAGGGGGAGCTTATTCGGTTCGTCCATAGATCCGGAAACATCAATCAGGAATACAAGATTTGCTGGTGGTAAATTCGTTAACGGGATATTCTTTCCCTGTAGACCAATATGGACAAGGCGATGTTGCGGATTCCAGGGACAATCGGAAATTTCGGTGTTTACTGAAAACGGGTCCTCGTTTTGTGGCTGTGGATATGCGTAGTCGAAATAGTTGACCATTTCTTCAATTCGCACTGCGCCCGCAGGCGGTAACGATCCGTCCTGGATGAAACGCCTTACATTGCTATAAGAGGCCTCATCAACATCAATAGAGAAAGTAGAAAGTGGATTTTGGATGGCGGTCAGGAAATCGTTTTCTACAATGTTGTCGTAATCTTCCGTATTGAACATCCCATTTACCGAATCTGCAGCTACAGAAAAATTATTTGACTTAGCTTTCTCATCCTTTGTAATTGTCGGCGTTGTCAGGTTTACTTCATCCTGCACTACATTTTTATTTTCCGGAGCTGTGTTCTTTTTCGGGAGGACAGTAAGATTTTCCGGTTTGTATCCATTTTTTCCCGAGGTCCGGTAACCCTGGTTGCAGGAAATGGCACAAAACATGGCTATTACCAGGAAGGCTGGTTTAAAAAATTTCATGGCTATACTTTTTTGTTTCAGTTAATAGATGCGTGGAATTTATTTTTACATAAAGAGGAGGACTGTTAGCTACCTTAATTTTTGAAAATAATAAGTCGTGCTATCCGTGTCTTTAGTGATCAATACGGTTGAGTCGAGCTTGTTAATGCTCCATCTCGTTTTTGAAGAATCACCCTTGCTCCACAACAATAATCTATTATCACCTGCAAATTCATAGTGACTGGTGTCTTGTAATTTATTATCAAAGGTTTGCAGGACCAGGCTGTCCTTTCTGAATTCGAATTCAAAATTCTTCATGCTGGAATCATCAACTGATCTTCCAGCTATTTTACCTTTTAATATGGAATCAGGCTGATGGGCTGTTGCCAGTGAGTCTACTTTCCATTTGCCGATTATCAAATCCTTTGGATTTGAATTTTGTACATGTTGTCTTTTGTTGAAGTAAAAATAAACCCCAACACCGATGGCCGCCAGGAGCAGCACGATGAAAACATTTTTCATGGTTATACTTTTTTGTTAGAAAATTTTGAAAGAAAGATCATGAGTTGATTCTCACAGATACAAAAAAGTAACCTGGACGATTTGTTAAAGGAAATCTATTACTCACTAAAAACTCCCAACCGGGGACGGTGGACCGTCGACTGTCCTTACTCCGCCCAACTCATAATGTAATCCTGATTTTCTATTTCCAACGCTTCTTTGGTCAACATCAGGGGATGAAAAGTATCCACCATTACGGCCAGCTCTTTTGTTTCCTTCGCCCCGATACTTTTTTCGACGGCGCCGGGATGCGGTCCGTGGGGAATTCCGGCAGGATGTAAGGTGATCATTCCCCGTGTTACGTTTTTGCGGCTCATAAAATCACCATCTACGTAGTAGATGACTTCATCACTATCGATATTACTGTGGTTATAGGGAGCAGGGATAGCCTGCGGATGATAATCAAATAATCGTGGGCAAAAAGAACAGACCACGAAATTATTTGCTTCAAATGTCTGATGTACCGGTGGCGGTTGATGTACGCGGCCGGTGATGGGTTCAAAATCATGAATGGAAAATGCAAATGGGTAGCAACACCCATCCCAACCTACCACATCAAACGGATGTGTGCCATAGTGCAAACCATACAACATGCCTTTTTTCTTTGCCTTTATGAGAAAGTCACCCTTTTCATCGTAGCTGGGCAAATTCTGCGGCGGTCGAATGTCTCGTTCACAATATGGTGAATGCTCCAGCAATTGACCATAGCGGCTCAAATATTTTTTAGGAAAACGAATGGGACTAAATGACTCAACGATTAAAAGCCGGTTGTGCTGATCGCTAAATTCGATCTGGTAAATGGTCCCTCGTGGGATTATCAGGTAATCGCCATACCCAAAGGGCAACTCTCCATACATAGTTCTTAGTACTCCCTTGCCTTCATGAATAAAGATCATTTCGTCGGCATCCGTGTTCTTGTAGAAGTATTTTGTAAGACTTTCCTGTGGTGCTGCTAATACAAAATGACAATCATTGTTTACCAGCATCGACTTGCGGCTTTGCAAATAATCCTTTTCAGGTTTTATCTTAAATCCCTCGAAGCTGCGATGCTTGAGCATTTTTTCTTCTGCTATCACCGGCGCTACACTCAGCTGCGCTTCTGTTTTTATAACCTGGGTCGGCGGGTAATAGTGATATAGAAGCGACGAATCGTTCGAAAAACCTTCCGTTGAAAATAATTGCTCTGAGAATAAACCACCATCGGCCTTGCGAAATTGTGTGTGACGTTTATGAGGAATTGTTCCAAGTTTATGATAATATGGCATAGATAAAAATTTAGAAATAATAATTGCGCACGAAGAGAACAGCTGATTAAAAAACGTTACTATGCCTTTTTATTCAATTCTAATGATTGAAGAAGGAAAATGTATTTCCATTTTCTCTTATCGATCCAATATGTGAAGTTTCTATGAAAAGGCATAGTAATTCAAAACGCCATAAATGTAAATTTACAAATAGTTTACGACCTTGTTTCCGGTAGAAATTATGAAATTACAAACAGCAGGTTTATTGGTTATACACAATCGAAGGCTATTGCTTGCCTATAGCCGGAACAAGCAATGCTTTTATCTGCCTGGCGGAAAAATTGATCCGGGGGAAACCGCCTCACAGGCATTGTGCAGGGAAGTTGCCGAAGAAATGAATGTGATCATTCATGAAGAAGAATTGAGATATCATACGCACATTTCCGCACCTGCGTATGGCGAGGAAGATGGAGTAATAATGGAGCAGGAATGTTTTTTTCTCCAAGTGAATGTTCAGCCACAGGCTGCAGCAGAAATCGGCGAATTAAAGTATTTTACAGTTGGTGAATACATGGAACAAACTAATCATGCACCCGGCGCCATTTTGATACTTGAACAATTGAAAAAGGAAGGACATATCGACTAATGACAAGAATCGGCCTCATATCAGATACACATGGCTACCTGGATAAGAATGTGTTTAAACATTTTGAAAACTGTGACGAGATCTGGCACGCGGGTGATTTCGGATCGATTGAAGTTGCAAGAGAGCTAACCGCCGGTAGCGGCCTGCCAGTTAAAGGTGTGTATGGCAATATCGATGGACAGGATATTCGCAGTGAATTTCCTGAACAATTAATCTTTCTATGTGAAGATATCAAAGTAATGATCCGCCATATAGGCGGCTATCCTCCGAAATACAATACTGAAACAAGAAAAGAGTTATTGATTCACCAGCCACAACTATTCATCAGTGGCCATTCGCACATATTGAAAGTGATCTATGATTCTTCGCTGCAATGCCTGCATATAAACCCGGGCGCTGCGGGCAGACAGGGCTGGCAGAAGGTTAGAACAATTATTCGATTCGCTATTGATAAAAAGGAAATTAAAGACTGCGAAGTGATTGAATTGGGAAAGAAATGAAGGCCCAATCATTGCAATAAAAAAGCCCGTAGTTGAACCACAGGCTTTGAATAAATTAAAACGAAATTTTCTATGCCGGTTGTTGATGCGTCATCATTTCATCCATTGCTCTTTTCATTTCTTCTTCAGACATATCTTTTATATGCGTGGAAAGTATCCAGACATATCCAAACGGATCTTCGATGCGGCCACTCCGGTCGCCATAAAACTGGTCGGCAGCCGGTATCAAAACTTTCGCTCCATTGCTTTCGGCTTTCTTAATCACGGCATCCACATCGGGAAGGTAAACGCAAAGATTAACCGAATTACCTTTTAAAGTTTTTGGAGTTTTATTGTGCTCCAAGTTTTCCTCTGCCAGCATTACCACACTGTCTCCGATTGTGATCTCGGCATGAGCAATAGTGCCATCTGGCATATTGAATCGCATTTTTTCCTGTGCGCCCAGGTTATCGACATACCACTTGATAGCCTTGGGGGCGCCCTTAAACGCAAGAGCAGGACTTACACTATTGTATCCTTCCGGTTTATAAGAAACATTTTTCATAACAAAACATTTTAGAATGAAAAGAAATGAGTTGCCGCAATATTCTTGCCAGCGAAATCATTTCCATATTTCTAAAACTTTAATTTTCCTGCCAACTCCTTTGATAAGGCCGCTTTGGGAATCACCACACTGATTGTGTTAATAGCGAAATACGCATCGGACACATTGATGTACCCATCAAACGGACCGATCTTGCCCCAGGAATTTTTTACGATAAAAAATGTTTTTCCATCTTTTGATTTTTCCATACCTGTGATGTGCATCAGGTGATCATCCTGTGTAGTTAAATTTTCATAAAGATGCTGACGTATACTGGCATCATAAGGAGATTCTTTGAGATCAGGATTGATCTGGTCCTTTGTATACGATGCAGAATTGTCAAGATTTAGAGCCAGGCCCTGTCCCTGCATGAAACCTTTATTGCTTACATCGGCATCCCATGCTACAGTGTACCCTTTGTTTACTGCTTCTTCCACCACCTGGATCAATTCACTCAACGGCAAATTATAAAAAGAACCGTTGGCATAATTATCCGGAACCTGCAGAATGAATGGCTGATAATAAGGCTGATGGGTAAATGAAGTCAGACTCACATAGTCATCGGCATTAAAATGCAACACGTCTTTGGCAAAAGAAACAGAAGTGTATGTTTTTCCATTGTAAGAGAATTCTTTTGGAGGCGCTCCTAAATTGTCATCAAGAACCTTTACATACCCATCGAGCCAGTTATCGGATATGGGCTGCCTTTTTAGAACACTGTCGAGGTAACGTTGCAGCTCACCAAAAAGTTTTTGATGGTTGTATGATTTTTCTCCATTAAGTAAACCGATATAATCACTCAATGGAATAGCCCCATAATTAGCAACTGCGCGAATTTCATCATGGCCCAGGCCACCTTCACCAAATTGAGCTTTTCCCTGGCGAAGAATATAGTTTTTAGCTTTTTCGATGTACATGTTCCGAACTGTGAACATCTCACTCAAATCTATTTCCTTATTATCTTTCCTGATCTCTTCGCTCTCAACAAGTGAAGTAGTAGCGAAGCACCAGCAAGTGCCGGTCATTGCCTGGTTCTTCACCGGAGTAGCTTTCAAAGTTTTGACGTCGAAAAATTCGGGCGTTTTTATAGGGGCCGAAGTTTGTGCGAACAAAGCAGTCGCAATCAATAAAGCGTGAATGGCAAAAACAAATCGTTTCATAATCGAGGTTGTATAATTAATAATTGAGTTTTACTATAAATTTATCGGTCTCAGAGACATCAAGCGCCGCGGCAGCGGCATTGCTAATACGGATATTCAATCCCTGGTTTTGTTTCAAGTCAGTCATCTCGCCCAGCAATTTCGCATAAATTATTTTATTATTGGAAGGATTAGTAATTCTCACGATCGTTCCCGGCTGCGTGCCGTTCATCAACAGGTAGTATTTAGCATCTGACCAGCCGCTAGAGGTTTTGAAAACACCGGATGTCACTGTCTGTTCTTTTGAAATGGGCTGCTGCTTTATTTGTTGCTCAAACGAAGATCTGAAAAAGCCATCCGAGACGGCGGTCGTATTGGAATCACCAGGTTCATGGGATGCGTCCTTATCTGTTTTTACCGTTTCATCCTTTTTTTCATCTTGCTTGTTGGCAACTTCAGTTTTAGGTTTTAATGCTGGCTTCACCGACGCATCATTCTTCTTATCCGTCTTTTTTACATCAGATTTTACGACGGTTGGGTTTTTTGACGCCTCTTTTGTAGCGCTATCGACATTTGTCTTTTTTATTTGTTCCGTCGTACTGGTAGTTTGAGCATTGTTCACCGCCGGCGCCAGAGTTTCATTACTTACCAGGTAACCCACAATCAATTTTGTACCCCCTTGCAACCGGTCATTCGTCAACTGATTCCATTTGCGCAATTTTTCCATCAGCACGTTATTGTTTGTACTTACATTGTAAACCGTCTCGCTGTTGCCGGTCACGTAGAAAATCGGGGTTCCTTTGTCTGTCTTGTGCGAATAATTTGTATCACTGAGGGGTATCTTTATATTCTGACCCAGGCTAAGGCCTTTTGACATGTCGAGGGCATTGAAAGAGGCAATGTGTTTAGGATGCACATTGAATAAGCGGCCGATAGAATAAAAATTTTCTTTTGGAGCCACTTTATGATTAACATAGGGGCCTTTGTTGCTGCTCTTCACGATAAGCTGTTCCGTTTGAGCGTTGAGACCAGGTAAAAAAAATAAAAGAGAAAACAATAATGCAATGCTCCTCATGGTGATGCCAATTGTTTGCAAATATGCCGAATTAAATAGAAAACCGGAACAAAGAGTATAAGAGCGGTAAGCAACCATGTAATTTATAAGTGAATCTTTTTTGTTCCGAATTTTATCCTTCAAATATCCTTCAATATTCTCAATTCTTTCGGATAATAGTTGTTAATTCTGTTTGGCAAAACATTGACCCATCCCAAAGAATGATTCTTATATGTAATAAGTTTCCAGCCAGCGCTGGCATTGATCTTTCCCAGGTCTTTTTTCTGCAGATAGCTAATCGTTTCTTCTTTGTTCAATTCCATACTTTCAACGTTATCTGAAACTAATGCGCTCATGGCAAGAGCATGGGCAGGAATTAATTTATCACGAACTAATTCACCTATCAGGATTCCAAAATACACGACATTAAGTTCATTGATCAGTAAGGTAAAATTTTTCACTAATGGGCCGGGAACGGAATAAACAGTATTTGCCATTTTCACATATTCGTGATCTGTTTTTTTTACCCAATGATTGACAATCTCCATTTCTTTCCTGGTCAACGGTTCCAATTTTCGCTTTAACCTGATTTCCTTTTCATGATCTTCACCCTGTTTTTTTACACATGCAAGGAAAAACCCTTCTCCTTTTACTTTATCTGGCCAAAACCGGTAGCCATCTCCCGATTCGATGATTTTCCATTGCGGATCAATAGATAACTGAAAACTGGCGATTGATTGAGGAACCCCTTCTGACAACTCAGTTTTTATCCAGTCAATGATGTCCTCATCCTCTTCTTTTGAATAAGAACATGTGGAATAGACGAGGATCCCATTGTTTTTTAATGCAGGCCAAACATCAGACAGAATTCGGCGTTGGCGACCGCAACACAATTGCACGTTGTTTTTATTCCACTCTCCTATTGCCTCCTTATCTCGGCGAAATAAGCCGCTTCCACTACATGGAGCGTCCACAACAATAATATCAAAATAGTTCACCAGGGCTGAGAAATCCTGCGGGTCATTATTTGTTACAACCACATTATCAGTTCCCCATTTGATGATGTTATCTTTAAGAATGTGGCTGCGACTCCGGATCACGTCATTGCTTACGAGCAAACTGTCCGCCGACATTAGCGACTGTATGTGCGTTGACTTACCTCCCGGTGCGGCTGCGAGATCAAGAATTTTTAGCGGTTGTGAAAGATTTACAGTCTGCTTCAATGCCTGTTCAATGAACATCGAACTTGCCTCTTGCACGTAATAACAACCGCTGTGAAAAAAGGGATCAAAAGTAAAAGAAGGACGTTGAGAAAGGTAATAGCCATGGTTGCTCCAGGGAACTTGGGAAAGTTCGAAACCTGAAATTGGAAAATCGAAATTCTTTGACGGATTGATGCGGATCGAAGTTACCCGCTCGCCTGACTCATGCAGATTGATAAATGCTTCTTTATCGAAACCCTTCACGCCATCCAGGGAATTTACCAGCAATTCAGGCAGTTTCATGGTCAGCTTTTGACTTTAAAAGTAACTTGATTTTGAAATCCGAAATTTGAAATGCGATAACCGAAAATTTCAGCCAAAGATCAAATTTGATTGCAAGAAATACTAAGACAAGTGGAACCGACGACCGATTCAAAAACTCTTTTTGTCCGTATTCTTTTTCACGACATCAATTGCCTGTTGTACCTGCTGATTATAGTTAGTAATTGTTTTGGCTACGATCTCCTCATTTTGCTGAGCTTCCTTCCAGTTTCTTTGTTCGATGGCTTCGCGAATCCCAGGCAATGTTTTTACCCCATAGCCTGTATAGTAACCCGGCGCATAAATTTCATGCTTATACCAGGGTCTTCGCGGTAAACCATCGGGGTCAATCAAGCTTCTTTCTGCCTTATACAAAATATCATTCAATTCATTTTGTTTTTCGGCTGGTAGTTGTTGACCACTGCTATACATTTTTTGAAACTCTTCGGCACGTTCCTTTAAAGCCATGAGTGAATTATCGAGTGAACTGAAATTAAGAAAAGGAACATCTTCTTTTGGAGCGGGTGGTAACGATACTTTTTTAGGATTTTTTGCAATGTCGAATAATTTCTCTTTCAGCATTTTATTTTGTGCATCTGTTTCTGTTCTTTCATTGTCCAGCAAAGTTTTTACTTCAGTAACATAATCACTGATAGTTTTGTAAAATGGAGCAAAGTCAAATGGAAGCACATCGGCATCTGCCAGCCTCAACATGATTCGACCGGCTGTTTTTGATAGCGTAACGCCGTAAGCAAAATCGGGGTCCTTGAATCGCTTGAACATGTCATACGAATCAAAAATCGAATGATATTCGCCCCCCGGGTCTTCGCCGCCAAACCCCAAATTCAACGAAGCAATGCCGAGATGTTGAATGAATGGTGAATAATCCGATCCTGCACCAAGGGCACCTAACTTTATATATTTACCTTCTTTATTTGCCAGCAGTTTCGTCCTGTTCGCTGCATCGGCATCCAACACAGATTTCGCATATCGCCGCTCTTTGATCGAAACACCCGTTTCCGGATCCATCACATCATCTGCGATTTCGTTGAAGAACGTTTCTAAGGTGTGCGAGCCGCTCGCTCCAATGAATCCTCGTCCGTTTCCATCTGAATTAATATAGGCGACGGCTTTCTTTTTTAACTCCTGTTGATGATCTTCCGACCATTCCGTTGAACCCAGCAGTGCTGGTTCTTCACCATCCCATGCGCAATAAACAATGGTGCGCCTGGGGTGATAAC
>DASXOT010000303.1:0-3991 GCA_036494065.1 Chitinophagaceae bacterium | reverse complement strand
GGAAGAGCTCAGAGAAATTTCACAATTTTCCAATTACGAATAACTGACCTCATATACATTTGCCAAGAGCTTTAGATCATTTTTATCTTCGGAACTGCATTTCACATTCAGTGGCTTACTACCATCAAATGTTCCCTTTTTAATTTCCACTGCCCCCCACGACAAACCGCTCCATATTATTTTATCATATTCAATGTGCAAAGGGATTTCTTTACCGTCCTGGGTAACATTAATTTTTATTACCTCGGTCACCTTCTTCCCGTCGGGTGGCGCTCCTGGCCATGAGCGATAAGGCACGCCTTTTTCATCAAATTGCTGTAACAATATCCGGCCATTTTTACCGTCATCCAGTTTTATGGTTCCCTCAATTACATTTTTTCCGGTCGATGAGAATGTCGCATCTATTTTCTCAATCGCAATCGGAATATTGATAGTCTCATCCACGCCCAGATCATATTTAGTTTCCGCGTATTCTCCAAAGCCAACAACCACTAATTGCTCAGATCCTAATGTGAGATCACTTCCAGCCATCATGGGCTTATACCCATTGTCAGCATATAAAATTTTTGAGGAGGATCCGCTGACCGGCAATTTAATCGTGGCGATTTGCTGGGAAGGATTAACGACTGCGCATACGGCACCCTTCATTGTTGACGATTTAAATCCATAAGGTTTTCCCTTGCCCGGTATTTCACCAAAGAAGACTGTGTCATCCTGTTTTTGCAATTCATGATACATAGCCTGTGTTTTTGCAAACCACTTGCCATCTTCATCGGTCAACAACTCCAGGTTCCCATGATACACATTTACCCATCCGCCCCTGGCAAGTTCCAAAATCAGCATGCCCTTCCAACAATGGTTGGCGCGATAATAACACGTTCCCGTTTTCCCAATCATAAATGCACAGTTATCAATTCTTCGTACCGGCATGCCGTAAGTTTTGAATGCGTTTACCTGGTGATCAGAATAATTATCCTGCGAACGCCAGATGTTAATCATCGGCACATCAGAAAAACGGGGATCACCACTGTAGAGCGTATCAAAAGTCTCCAGCCATCGTGGATCTATTTTTTTATCGAAAGGAGTAAATGTATTCTCCATATCGCCGCCAAAACCATTGTACCCTGTTATCAACACGTCAGCATTTCTTTTCCGGAACTGCTGTAACATATTCATAAAAGCAACCTTGTTCTTCTCAACAATTTCATTTTTCGAAAACTTATCCTTTGCCTCAGGAGTCACAGCTTCAAAGTAGGCAAAATCAAACTTGAATAATCGAACGCCCTTATCATACCATAGCTGCAAGCTGCCCGCCAAATGTTTAAGATAGCCTCCCTGAAATAAACACATAATATTGGGATCGGTACCCAACGAATCTTTCCACTCGGGAATCACTTCCAGGAAACGGCCGCTTTGCGTTGCGATTAAGTTCGTAGAAAACCACATGCCCGGCTTGATATTATTTTCCTTACAACTATTCAACCATTTGTCGGGGCCATTAGGCCAATGCTCCTTGTGCCATTCACGATAACCGCCCCATTTATCAAACCAAAATGCGTCCATGACATAATAATCAATCTGAACGCCATCATTTTTCAAACGAATAATTTCATTCAATTCCTGCATTGCCAACCCCTCCGTTAGCTGAACATTATCGGACAACTCATCATAGGCTGACCAGTCATTATAAATGAATACCGGCTGGCGGGGACCACTAAAATTCCAGTTAGCATGAAAAAGAGGTTTGTTCCACGCTCTAACAAATGGATGAATTGCAAGTCCTGCTCCGATTGCATGCTGAATAAATTGGCGTCGTTTCATCATTGGTTTACCCGTTAAAACCACCCGGGTTTGTTTAAGTTAAGTTTCTTTCGTAATTCTGAATTTGAAGGCAGTTGATAGTTATAGAAGGATTTCAACTGGCTGGCCGATGTAAGTGTAGAATTGCCCGGGGCTTTGAATTTTGGATCTTCATTTAATCCCACAATTTTTCCATTTCTCTTTTCCTTACCCGTTTGATTGGCCCAGGTTTTAATATCTTTTATGCCATACATGTTAAATCCATCCGCCAGGCTCCACCAATCATTACCTTCATAAACCACATTTCCTGTTTCATCTTTTCCATGGATAAGCGTATCCTTGCCTACAAATATATTGTTATAAAAATGAAAGTTCCTGCTTTTGCTGGTAGTGGAAAAGCTGATCGCCGCAACTTTTGAATTATAAATTACATTCCCGTAGACCCAACAATTATAAAACTGTTTCTCATCGCCCGAACTGTTCCAGACATAGAGCCCGGCTTGTGAATCAGAGACAGTACCATCATTCTCGCTGATGTTATAGCGATAAATATTATCATGCCACGTGCTTGCTCCCCAATATTGAAAAATATCATAACCACTTCCTTCGTTTTCATAGGAAAAACAATATTGGATAACGGAGTGTGTAACCCCTCCATCAAAATCGAAACCTCCACCATCTGCGGCGCCTTTTGAAGTTTTATTTCGGTAAGAAAGGCAATGTTGGATGGTTACGCTGTCTGCTTCATAAGCCCATATACCCACGGGTCCATTCCCAATTCGCGGCATATCCCAACCATTATTAGTAGCAGTGCAATGATCGATAAGTACATTTTTGCAGTTGCCGACAATGATACCGTTGCCACTGTGATTGTCAAGTTTTGTCGGATCGCCTGGGTTGTTTTCAGCCCGGCAATTTAAGATTTGAATATTCCTGCTTTCTCTTTTTTGGAAAGGCCCTTCTACGGTAATGCCAGCGGCTCCGTTATCGTGTACAAACACGCTGTCGACAATAACGTACTGTGAAGCAAACAGCAGGCAACCTGATTTCTGGAAACCAGATATGTCAATATCCCTGGTCACGATTTGTTTGCAGCTAATCACTTTTAATCCATCCTTCACATTACCGGTCTTCCGGCCTGAACCAATAAGACTAAGATGTTGAAGTTTGATAAAATTATTCTTATAAAAAGTAATACCTGTACTATCCTTTCCATTGATAATAGCATGACCGTCACCATAAGAAGTAATCACAATTGGATGATCCTTCGAACCACTAATTGACGAATCAATCAATAAGCTGCCATAAAAAGTCTGACCTGCCTGGAAAAAAACAGTGTCGCCCGCCGATAGGGGTATACTATTGAGTTTGCCTATAGATTGAAATGGATTGTCTTTTGATCCTTTATTTTGGTCGCTACCCGTATTATTTACATAGAAACTTTGATGCGTCTTTTGCGCCGCACATGGATCAAATGATACGACTAAAATCGAAGAAATTAAAAAGATGATAGATATTTTCAGGTACATAGATTGGAAAATAGTTATCTCTCTGATAATATCACAAACTCTTCCTCCAAACTCAATGAGTATTTTTAAACCTGCTGAATAAAATCTTTCCCCCATTTTGCATAATAGTACATAAAGTTGTCAATTCTCTCTTGCAAACCATTTTTTGGGAATAAATTTTCTTTGATTGTATTGATTTGTCTCTGATGATCCGCAAATTTCCGTTTTTCAGCACGCAACATTTTCTTTTCCAATTCCTGTAGGCGGTACATAGACTGATTTCTTAACGCTTCCACATGCCGACCCAATGTCACATCGATGGATTCCGCTTGCTTTTTTAGTGCTGCGTACAATTTCTCCGCATCCGTCAGGTTTCCATTTAGCCTGATATCATTCGCGGTTTCCCGCAACACCAGCCTGTTCGTCAATTCCAGCTCATTTAAAAAGAAATCCTCAATAGTGAATCCCAGCTTATCAATCTTTTCCTGCCATTTTTTTTCAACAAGCAAAAACGAGTTTCGCAGCAGCAAAACAGGATATGGTATCTTATAAAAATCGAAGAGATCTTTTAACTGGAGCCAATAAGCAATCTCTCCGCCGCCACCTATATATACAAGATTAGGCAGAATAATTTCCTGGTAAATTCCGCGGAGAATAACATTGGGGCTAAATCGATCAGGATA
>DASXOT010000302.1:0-3356 GCA_036494065.1 Chitinophagaceae bacterium | reverse complement strand
TAAAAGATTCTCCTGATAATCTCCATGATACTGCGATACCCGGGAAGTAACCTACCTGGTGACCCGGAGCAAAATTCGAAGAGCGGTCCCTGCGGTCGGTTGCGGTAATACTATATTTATTGTCATAAGTATAAATAATACGAGCAAGCCACGATTCCATGGACGTACTTCCTTTCGGTTCATCAAGGGTATTACTTGATTGTGTACCGAGATTTAATGTTTGAATCGCATTGCCGGCGGTAAAGCCTTTGGTACTCGCGTTGATACCATCATAATTAGATTCCCATACTTCATGACCAATCAATGCAGAAACGGCATGCTTACCGGCAAACGTATGATTGTAGTTCAAATGTTCAAGCCAGCTCCAATAAGAATCAAAATCATTATTCTCAAGTAACGCAGCCTGTGTATTTGCATAAGCCGGATCTGAACCCGTTGCGCCATAAGAATAAGTTGGTTTAAAAATTTTTGAATGACTCCAGTCGAAATTCCCATCAATCTCCGAATGAAGAGTCAGGTCTTTCATGAATTTGATATCGGCATATAAATTTCCCTGTAGATTGCTTCTCATTAAAAAGTTGGTGATACTAAGCGCTTGTTGAACGGGATTCTGTCCTCCTTCAACTGTTCCATTTACAACGGGCGGACCGGCAAAAGAGCCATCCGCATTATATACAGCTGCATCGGGTGCTTGCAAAAGGGCATTGTAAATAATACCATAAGAATTACCAAGGCCAATGTCCGCTTTGTTACGATCAGCGGAGATGCTTGTTCCCACCTTGAACCAATCTTTCACCTGTGAATTAATATTGGTGTGAAATGAATAACGATTGAAATCGGAACCAATCACAGTTCCCTGCTGGTAAAAATAGCCACCGCCAACATAATAATCTGTTTTTCCGTTTGAACCTGATATGGAAAGATTGTGACTGGTCTCCGGCGCATGACGAAATATAGCATGTTGCCAGTTAGTTCCAGGTCCTAGTTTACTTGGGTCAGCGAATTCAACTCGCCCGTTCAATCCAAATTCAGCAGCAAGTGAATTTTCAAAACTGGCATATTGAGGAAGGCTCATCATCTTCAAAAACTTTCCTTGTGACTGGTCGCCGTAGTAAGCATCATAATTTATTTTTGCTTCACCTACTTTTCCTTTTTTAGTAGTAATGATAACCACGCCATTTGCTCCCCGGCTACCGTAGATGGCAGTTGCAGAAGCGTCCTTTAGTACATCAATAGATTCGATATCATTCGGATTCAAACTTGCGAGCACACTTGGAGTTCTATCTTGTTCGCTGGGAGAAAGACCTCCAATATTCTTATCATTAGATGACAGCAGGAACGGCGCATTGCCATCAATAGCCACACCATCGACAACATACAGAGGCTCACTTCCTGAAAAGGCAGTAATACCCCGAATGCGAACAGAAACCGAAGCGCCGGGCGCACCGGAATTCTGTGTAACGGTAACACCAGCAGCTTTTCCTTGTAGCAACTGGTCAATACTCGGCTGAGGTATGTTTTGAATCTCTCTCGATGTTACGGAAGAAATAGCTCCGTTTACATCCTGCCTTTTTTGACTGCCATAACCGATAACCACTACATTGGATAAACTTGTTGACGTTGATACCATGGCTACCTCGATTACACTGTTGTTTCCCACCACCACCTCCTGGGGTGTCATGCCCACGTAGCTTACAACCAAAGTTGTAGCATCTGCAGGCAGTTCGATTGAAAAGATGCCTTTTGAATTTGAGATTGTTGTTACTCTTGTATTTTTTACAGTAACCGTTGCGCCTGAAAGAGGGGCTCCTCTGTCGTCCTTGACAGTTCCCGTAATCTTCCTGACTTGCGCAAATGAAGTAATGAAACAGAGCACGCATATCAATGATAGCGTCACTCTCGAAGCGATCGATTTTCCCATATAGCAAGAAATTTTGTTACCGAAAGTAACTATTTTTTAAAAAATGAAAACGATTACATTAATAATTAAAAAAAAACTACGATCTTCAGCTTAATATCAGCATGTAAACGATTGTATCATTTTAAGACTGGCGTTTTGCACCAAAAAGCAATACAATGTTAGTCGAAGATATTCCGAAACTATACGCAGTTGTAATACTTTTTTATCAATTAAAGATGTTTTTTTTGACAGACAATTTAGATTTGTCATTCTTCCGTTTTAAAAATGCTTTTTGTTCAAATTCAAAACATGATACTTTTTTAATCTAATACTATACTTTTTTTATAACTTTCAGGCTTCGAACCAAATGCTGGCTGATGAAGACAAACATTTTAAGAGAAATTACGCCTCTTACCCAAAGCGACTGTTTTACCGTCTTTTCCCGGGTGAAATTTGAGTTCGATTTTCCCCTTCACTATCACGAAGAATTTGAGCTGAACTATATTCAGAATGCGGAAGGTGCAAAGCGCGTCATCGGTGATCATATTGAGGTGATTGACGACCTGGAGCTGGTGTTGGTCGGTCCCAATCTTCAACATGGTTGGGTTACACATAAGTCAAAAGGAAAAGAGATTAAAGAAATTACGATTCAATTCCATCGCGATCTGTTTGATGAAAAATTTCTGCAGCGCAACCAGATGAATTTTATTCGCGGCATGTTTGAACATTCCAAACGAGGAATTTTATTTTCCCCGGAAACGACAGAGGCAATTATGCCGAGGCTCATCAGGCTACCGCAAAAAAGAGGTTTCGATTCAGTATTAGAGCTCATGTCGATATTGCATGATTTATCTACCTCCCGAAATATGCGCATATTATCGGATGCTTCGTTTAGCAATGGTGAAACTTTTTCTTATAACAGCAGGCGTATTGAAAACGTGATGAAATACCTGAACACAAACTTTGATAAAAATGTTTCACTGGCAGAAGCTGCCCGGATTGCAACCATGACTGAAGTCTCGCTCAGCCGTTTCTTCAAATTAAGAACCGGAAAAACCTTTGTCGATGCCTTATGCGAGATCCGGCTGGGTCATGCATCAAGAATGCTGATCGAAACAACTCAAAGTATTAACGAGATTGCCTATAAATGTGGGTTCAACAATATGTCCAATTTCAACCGGATCTTTAAAAAGAAAAAGAATTGCACTCCGAAGGAATTCCGGGACGCTTATAATTCTTCAGGCATAAGAACTTTTATTTAGTAGTAAATTGCATTATTCAAATTCGTCGCGTGTTCCCGTGCTTCCGTTGTAAATAAATAACAGCAGAAACACTGCCAGCACCGATGAATTGATTATTCGAAAAAGGAAAGATGCCGGAGTGGTTGAACGGGACGGTCTCGAAAACCGTTTACCGACATCGTCGGTACGAGGGTTCGAATCCCTCTCTTTCCGCA
>DASXOT010000301.1:0-3744 GCA_036494065.1 Chitinophagaceae bacterium | reverse complement strand
GTGCAACATCCGGATTCGATTGTATATAAAGCAAAAATATTGGGCGCTCGATATGTGATGTGTGCATGGATACCTCATGAGAATGGGGTGCTGAGTTTTGAAAATGCAAAAAAAGCAGCAGGGGATTTTAATAAGGCTGGTAAATTCTTAAAGGACAATGGGCTTACATTTTGTTATCATGCGCATGGATATGAGTTTCAACCTTACGAAAATGGAACCTTGCTCGATTATATTTTTAATAATACGCGGCCGGAATATGTGTCATTTGAAATGGATGTTTTTTGGATTCAGTTTGGAGGAGGTGATCCCGTGGCACTATTGAAAAAATATGGCGACCGGTGGAAGCTTATTCACCTAAAGGACATGCGGAAAGGGACAAGGAAGGATCTTACTGGTCTCACGTCCCAGGATAATGATGTGACTATTGGGACTGGCGAGATCAACATCCCCGCTATTTTAAAACAAGCGAAAAAAATAGGTATCGAACACTATTTTATCGAAGACGAAAGTAGTCATGTAAACGAACAAGTGCCGCAGAGTATCGCCTATTTAAAAAGTTTACGTGAATAATCAGTAATGATCAATCAAAAATTTGCAAGAGTAAATTAGTCCGAGTATATTTATTAAAACCAAAATTAGTTGTTATGGAAGAAAATCAATCCATTTTAGACCTGCAGGTCGATAACTCCGCTGCAGCAAACCTTTCCGAAGCATCAAGGTGGGCCAAGTTTCTTTCGATTGTGGGATTCGTTTGTATGGGCCTATTGGTTCTCTTACTCCTGGCCGAAGAAGCGAAAATAGGACAGTATTTTGTCAACTACGTCCCGGGAGGGAACGTTAGCAATAACGTAGTCGCTCTCATGGTCGTCGTTATAATAGTGGCTGCAATTGTGTGCGTCTTAATGTTTTTTCTTTTTAAGGCGGCCACGCTGATTCAAAGAGGAATCGCGACCAAAAACCAGGAAATATTTAATAATGGACTCGCCTCCCTTAAAGCCTATTTTACTATGTATGGAATTTTGGCGATACTGGGAGCGCTCGGCAGTTTGATAAACTTTAATAGATAATTTATGGAACAGATCAACCAGGAAAACTCACTATTTGACTTATACATCGATGAAACATCCAAAGAGCATTTGCGAAAAATTGCCACCTGGGCTGTCGTAATTGTAGTATGCGCTATTGTCGGGTACATTATCAGCATTATTAAGCTGTCGCAACCGAGACCTCAAATTTTAGAAAGCGAAGGTTTCGGGGTAACGCGCACCGTGGAAAGAGGAAACGTTGTAGGAACTATTATTTTGATTTTAATAGGTCTGCTGGTCAATTATTTTCTGTTTCAGTTTGCCAACTTTATCAGGAAAGGTGTAAACGGAATGAGTCAAACCGATCTTAATACCGGGTTTACCAATCTTAAAATTTATTTTATCATAGTAGGAATATTAGTGATAATCTCGCTTGTACTTTTTTCCCTGGTTGTTTTGGTAGGCTTAAATGGCCAACGATAGGGATTATTTTACTGATAAATAATTATAGTCCTTCAGAAGAGTATCGAGGAAATCAAAGGGGGACATAGGTGTATTAATATCGAGGTGACTTTTGACCTTTTCGCTGGCCATTGCCGCGAGATTAAAGTCTCCTTTCTTTCGGGCGGTATCCAAAATGCTTTTTATGGCATTGATGTCTCTGTCGCTCAATTTCATGATCTGGGGAAATACAGGGATATAGCTGTCGGCTACCTCCATAAATATTGTTTCTTCCATACTGCCCCTGGCGGCGGTTCTAACCAAAATAGTGTGGGCCAAAATATCACCGAGACGCTGGCTTTTTTTACTACTAACCACCAGGATAATGTCGGCCAACAGCAACAAAAGGGACGCGCCCAGGAAAAGAAGCAATTCGCGGTTGATAAGAATGAATACATTCAACATCAAAATGATGTAGATAGTATAATCGCCAGTTCGAATGAGCCAGCGAATAATAAATTGACTTAAGCTGGGTCGTCCTCCGTTTTCATTTACCACGCGTATTCCAAGGATTTTTTTTCCAATACTTTGACCATTCATGGTAATCTCACAGATGAGGTGGTATGTAAAAATCGGGATGAATAACATCAGCCGTAATGCTTGCAAATTGTAAGCGCTGTCCTCATTGAAGAAATCAGACGTTGATATGCTCCGGTTTAAAATGGTCACAGCTACCTTGAAATAAATAATTTGAATTAATACGTCGATCAACCAGGCAAAAAGACGCCGGTGAAACTCGGGGATTTCAAACTCGAGGTCAATATTGAACGTAGTCGGAACCCTAATTGCTCCCATTAAAAATGATTTTCGGTCGTCTTTAAAGTTTATTGAATATTTCAGACTTTTACTACCGTAAATCTAAAATCTTATCGCGATATTTAGCAACTTTAAAAATGCAAAATTTTCGAGTATTTTACAGACTTAAACGACGGGAGTGAGGGAAGCATTATTTATCAAAAAACACAAAGAGAAATGGACGAAAGCCCAGCAGGATGTCCCGGTAGATGCCGATGAGATGGCGGACAATTTCACCGAACTTGTCAATGACCTGGCTTATGCCAAAACATTTTACCCCACAAGTAAGGTAACACAGTTTATTAATGGCCAGGCTTCAAAGATTTATCTCACTATTTATAAGAACAGGAAAGAAGAATCCAATCGGATTCTCAAGTTTTGGAAATATGACCTCCCATTGACGGTTAGGAAATATCACCGGGTCATTTTCTTTGTATTTGTTTTATTCTGCGCTTTCTTCCTGGTAGGTTTTTTTGCAAGCAGGTACGATGAGAACTTTGTGCGTGAAATGCTCGGAAGTTTTTATGTTGATAAAACTATCCAGAATATTGATGAAGGCAATCCTTTTGGTATCTATCAATCCGGGAACTCCTTTTTAAGCTGGGTGGGAATAATGATTAACAATATCATAGTCGCTCTCGTTTATTTTTCACAGGGAATAGTCTTCGGCGTATTTTCAGTAAAATCGTTGGTTGCAGAGGCAGTTCGTATTGGAGCATTCCATTACCTGTTTTTTTCCCGTGGTCTTGGATTGCAATGGGCCCTCGCCGTTATGATACATGGCACGCTTGAATTATGGAGCCTTATTGTGTCCTGTTCCGCTGGCGTTATACTGGGTATGGGTTTCCTTTTCCCCGGAACAGCCAAGCGAATTGACTCATTAAAACGAGCTGCAAAAGATGGTGTAAAAATAATTATAGGTATTGTGCCAGTATTTATTGTTGCAGCATTTTTTGAAGGATTCGTCACGCGTTATTATAAGATGCCATGGCCACTGAGTGCATTAATACTTTTATCTTCAGCTACTTTCATAGTTTGGTATTTTATAGTTTATCCTATCCGTTTGCAGCAAAAATTAAAGATTCAGATAAGCGAGGAAGCTTAAAACATGATACTTATCCTTGAAAATATAAATTCCTGTTTAAAGAAGGTGTGTTGCTTTCTGTTTTTTTTCTTTTTACTGATTAAACCGGCGCTTGCTCAGCATGCAGCCGACCATGATACGATACCGGAACCTCCTGCGACAGAAGATTCATCCCGCTTCACAATCGAAGAGGCGACAGACAGCACAGTTGCGATCAATTATTTTGATCCCATAAATTCAATGACAGATTCGGTTCAATTAAGAGAAGTCCCCGCTGCCACGATCGATTCACTAAGAAGGGATGACGCATTTTGGTATGCAAATAAGACTTTTAAAGAA
>DASXOT010000300.1:0-10241 GCA_036494065.1 Chitinophagaceae bacterium | reverse complement strand
CATCGGGTTCTTATTGAACGTAATTGCGGCACTTGGAAAAAGATTTGTATAATTCCTGTCAAGTAATGAATCAATAGGCACATCGTTTCCTGAGTTATAATCATAACGAAAACCTACTGAATGACCTTTTGAATGAGTGTTCTCTGCTCTCAGACCTGCCTGTACCATTATCCCTTTGAACTGGCGGTTATAGTTGACATAAGCCGCGTTGATATTTTCCTTATAATCGAAATTGTTATTATTATCTTCAAGCGAGCTTGAACCGGTTCCATAAAAACGTTGGAAAGTATTATCGGTAGTTACATACGACACTTTACCACCATATCCCAGCCTTCCTTTCTTAAAGTTCTGTTCGTAATCTGCTTTTAAAGAATAAATATCAATCGTTGAGGGAGTTAATGTATTATAGATTTCTTGTTGTTTCAAATTGGTGCCAGTTGCATCGTAAGTATTGTTGGGCTGATATTGATTGTTTTTTGAATTATAGATACCATAGTCGGCATCTACGTTCAATTCATGACCAGATGTATCGGCAAAACGATAGTTTGCGTTGAAGTTTACATTATCTCTATATCCCTGGCTTGTATTATTTGCAATCAAAAGCTTGTCTATTTCTTTTGATGGAATGTAGGCAATGTTTGTTTTACTGTCGTTGTCAAGGTCATTATTGGAAAAGTTTCCGTTTACCATAATACCAAAAGTGTTTTTGCTGTTGGCATAGTAATCAACACCGGCTTTGAATCCATGACTCTGCATTTTGTTCAGCATGATCGACCTCTGATCAAATGAGCTGTCGACACTTGACGTGCGATATAAATTCAACCTGTTTTGATTCAAACTATTGTTGTAATTGTAATTGCCAAAAAGATTAAACTTCTTATTTCGATAATTCAGTGCAACGCCTGAATTATATTTGGCGTAGGTACCAATGTTCCAACCTGCATTTACCGAACCATTTGCGCCAAATGTTTTATTCTTCTTTAAACGGATATTGATGATACCCGCGTTTCCGGCAGCTTCATATTTGGCCGAAGGATTTGTAATAAGTTCTATCGACTCAATTTGTGATGACTGTAATGATTTCAGGTAATTTGAGAGATCGGTGCCGGTTAAAGGCGAAGGTTTACCATCGATATAAACCTGCACACCATTTTTACCGCTCAAACTTATGTTGTCATCTTTGTCGACGGTTACGCCAGGTGATTTTCTTAGCAACTCGAGTGCGTCATTGCCTGTAGAATTGATCGTCCCTTCCACATTAAGAATAGTTCGATCGGCTTTCACCTCAACGATTGGCTTTTTGGAACTCACGGTTACACCTTTTAATTCACTGGCGAGTTTATTCAATTGCAGTGCGGGAGCATTCATTGCGCCGGTCCCTGAAAAATCAAACGTGGAACTGTAAGACGGCGAATATCCAACATGAGTGATATTTACAATGTATTGCCCTTGTTTGATTGAATTGAATGAATAATTGCCTTCGCTGTTACTAACGGCCAGCTTGGCAACAGAAGAGTCTTTAGCTTTTAAGAGCGTGACAGTTGTACCCGAAATTGGTTTGCCCTGTTGATCTTTGACTGTTCCCGAAATCTGCTGAGCAAATCCCGTCGCTGCTATCAAGACACTAATTAATGCTAATCCTAACTTTCTCATAAATTATTTTTTGTGAGGACAAAACTATGGCGATGATTCGCCTGGGAAAATGGATTTCCGGCTAAATGCACTTTTTGGGGTACGAATGGTGGAATGGAGCGTATAAATAGAAAATCGGCGTTTGCTGCGATTTTTATCCTTCTTTTAACCATATTTGCAACTCAAAATAAATCGTCATGAATTTTCCTGGCCAGTTGCGCTATACAAAAGATCATGAATGGATACACGTGCAGGGTGATGTAGCCACTATAGGAATAACTGACTTCGCACAGAGGGAGTTAGGTGATATTGTTTATGTGGAAGTGGAAACAATTGGAAAACAATTGGACGCTGGTGCTGTTTTTGGAACCGTAGAGGCGGTAAAAACAGTTTCGGATCTTTTTTTGCCGGTGAGTGGGACCATTACTGAATTAAACCCTGCATTGGCAAATTCTCCGGAGTTGGTGAATAATGACCCATACGGCGACGGCTGGATGGTTAAAATGAAAATGAGTAAGCTTTCTGAAATTGAGACTCTTATGGATGCTAAAGCTTATGAAGAAGAGGTAGCGAAATAAGGAGATGAAGCTGGCAACGGATCGCAAAAGGTTGATCTCTATTTTTTATCTTCAATTAGTTTTTGAGCACGAAAACAAAATATACCGAGCAGGAACTGGTTTCGATGCTTGTGAAGCAAAGCGACCAGGCTTTTAGCTATCTATACGATAATTACTCCACTGCTATTTTTGGAATCATCAATCAAATCATCCCTGATAAGGATGTGTCTGCAGACGTTTTACAGGATGTTTTTGTCAATATCTGGAAAAAAATCAGTTTCTATGATGAGTCAAAGGGGCGCCTCTTTACCTGGATGCTGAACATTGCGAGAAATGCGGCCATTGACAAGATAAGGTCAAAATCTTACCAGAACAATCTTAAAAACCAACCGTTGACGGAAACCGTAAATAGTGTAGCGGCGAATATTGTAGTCAATCCGCAGGTAAATGACGTTGGCCTAAAAAGATTAGTAAACAGGTTAAAGGATGAATACCGCGAATTGATCGAATTATCATATTTCCAGGGATTTACACACGAGGAGATTTCAAAGAAGATGAATTTGCCTTTAGGAACGGTAAAAACGAGGATACGCAGTGCTTTGATTCAATTGAGAACGTTAATATAAGAAGTGAATATACAGGAATACATATCGAGCGGAATTATTGAAAGCTATGTACTGGGGCTTGCCACGCCAGAAGAGAGAGCGGAGTTTGAACAACTTTGTTCTCAATACCCTGAACTGGTAGAAGCAAGAAATAAATTTGAAATAGCACTTGAAGAACAAGCCACGCAAAGCAGTGTGATGCCATCGGCCAATTCGAAGGAGCGAATCTGGAATACCATTCAGCAGTCTTCTGCGTCATCAAACACCCCAAAAATAATCGCTATGGAATCAAGACCAAGACGCCGATCCGGCTTAGGCTGGGTGGCAGCCGCTTCAATCATTCTCTTTCTTGGAACCGGCTATTTAGCTTACACTTTTTATAACCAGAATAAAGAGTTGAAAAAGTCGAATAGCGAAATGGCAGCCAAGATTGAAAAGAGTGATAGTGTTCAAACAATCGTAAACGATCCCAATGCTACTGTAGTAAACATGGTAGGACTAAAGGGTTCACCCCTATCCGCCAATATCTATTGGGATAGCACTTCCGCTAACGTATACATGATAGTCAAGAACATGCCCAAATTAGCTTCCGATAAGCAATACCAACTATGGGCTTTGATAGACAATAAGCCCGTAGACCTGGGGCTTTTTGATGGCGGAGAAAAGGTGATCTTAAAGATGAACAATACCCAAAAAGCGGATGCCTTTGCCATTACAATTGAAAACAGGGGTAATACCGGTGGTCCCAATCTGCCTCAATTACAATCACTGGGCAAAATAAAACTCTGATAAAAAGTTTCAAACTCACCAGTCACAAGGAAGAAGGCGAAAGGTATAGGGAGCACGATTTGGAAGACAATTAGCAGAAGTAAATAGTAAAAGCGAAGATATTGGTCGCGAAGAACAAACAAAAAGCATTACTTAACCCAAAATTCTTAAACCCTGCTTCTTATACCTTACCGCTATTCCTCTTAGAAACCTACAGTAAGTTATCACGGTGGTTTATCAGGATATTTGTTTCTATAGTTGGACAAACTTAAGGGGTCTTTTCAGGCCCCGTTTATTTTTATATACTTGCATCTAAATTGTTTCATTGAAAAAAGCTAAGCTTAGTCGTTCTCTGGCCATCGCCTGGTTTATACTTACCACCATTTTATTGTGTCTTCCCGGATCCGTTCTTCCAAAAGAAAACTGGTTTGATAAAATTTGGCTGGACAAATGGGTGCATATCGGGCTCTTTTCAACAATGACGGTATTACTCTGCTGGACGATTCGGGAAAGGAAGGGAAAGAAGATTATGTTATTTGTACGAGTAGCATTCTATTGCCTGCTCTATGGGATTGCTATGGAATTTGTTCAGAAATATTTTATACCTAATCGCTCGTTTGACGTGAAGGATATACTCGCCGATGCTGTTGGCTGTAGCTTGGGGTTAGTGGTTTCGTTGCGACTCCTATAAAAAAATAGACCCCTGTAGAAACAGGGGTCGCAACCAAAACTAACTGCTTATGAGAAAATTGACTGCTTTATTGAGAAGAACTTTGTTGTATAACGCAAAATTACTGCCAATAGTATAAACAATGCTGTTAACGAATTTCTAAAGAAAAACTCTTAGAAAGATTTAACCACGAAATTGCAAAGAACTATTAGCGTCACGCATTATAAATAAAACATCGTGCCAGTCTCGGTTTCAGAGAGCAAGCCCTTCTGTTAATTCTGCCTGGCCAGCTTTTCCGAATTTTCCGCAAACTGTAGTGCGTCAATAAAATCTTGAATATCACCATTGATGACTGCGTCTAAATTATAGGAGGTAAAATTGATGCGATGGTCGGTAACCCTCCCTTGCGGAAAGTTATACGTCCTGATTTTAGCACTGCGATCACCAGTACTAACCAGGCTTTTTCGGTGGCGGGCAATTTCTTCCTCTTGCTTACGAACCTGCTCCTCATAAAGCCTTGTGCGCAGCATTTGCATGGCTTTTTCCCTGTTACCCAACTGAGTTCTCTCGGTCTGGCACATAACGACAGTGCCAGTAGGAAGGTGTGTGAGAATAACTTTGGTTTCGACCTTATTTACATTTTGACCGCCAGCCCCACCACTCCGGGCAGTCTCCATTTTAACATCACTTTCTCTCAAGTCAAAATCTACTTCTTCTGCTTCCGGCATTACGGCCACTGTGGCGGCAGAAGTATGTACTCGTCCGCTGGCCTCTGTATCAGGCACCCGCTGCACGCGATGAACACCGCTTTCAAATTTCAATGTGCCATATACATCATCCCCTGTAACTTCCACTTGTACCTCCTTATACCCACCAACGGTACCTGCACTCTCACTTAGAATAGCTGTTTTCCAACCCTTGCTTTCGCAGTATTTCAGGTACATGCGCAAAAGGTCACCTGCAAACAGGCTGGCCTCATCTCCTCCCGTTCCTGCGCGAATTTCAAGAATTGCATTTTTTTCGTCCTGAGGATCCTTTGGAATAAGCAATTGACGAATGTAGGATTCCAGTTTTTGTTTTCTTTCCTCCAATTGCGGCGCTTCTTCTTTTGCTAATTCTCTCATTTCCTCATCATCGCCTCTTAATGCTTCTTTATAAAACTCGCCATCCTCAATGATCTTTTTATATTCCGTATACGCATTTACGATCCTTTCAAGGCTTCTATATTCCTTGCTTGTAGATGCAAATTTTCTATTATCATTTACAATCTCAGGGTTTGTGAGGGCTACACCCAACTGATCAAATCTTGCTTTTATTGCTTCTAACTTGTCTAACATAAATTTGGGTGGCAAAGTTAATCGTTTACTCCCTTTTTATGAGCTATCTAAAATTCCAGGCAGACCAATTGTTCACAGGCTATAACCTGTTGAACGAAACTCACATTCTCATCACTGATGAAGAAGGAAAAGTTGAAGACATCGTTCCTGAACGCGAGGCAGGTGATAATATTCAAAAAATATCCGGCGTTTTGTCTCCGGGGTTTATAAATTGTCATTGCCACCTTGAGTTAAGTCATTTAAAAAATGTGATACCACCTGGCACCGGGCTTATCGATTTCCTCTGCTCGGTAGTGACAAAAAGAAATTTTGATGCCGACGTGATTCGCGAAGAAATTGTGAAGGCAGAAAAAGAAATGTATGAAAACGGAATCGTAGCCGTAGGTGATATTGGCAATACAGCAGATACGGGAGCAGTAAAATCGAAAAGCAAGATCTATTGGCAAAATTTTGTCGAAGTGCTCAGTTTTACAGATGAAAAAGCAGAGGAGAGTATTGCTCACTACAAACAGGTTCTGCGATTGCTGGAGGATTTAATGAGATCATCTTCCATACCTCACAGTTCATCGCTTGTTCCTCATGCCCCGTACAGCATCAGTCCCAAAACCTTTGAAATGCTAAATGATGAAACCAAACATCAAGTCATTTCTCTTCACAACCAGGAACACCCGGCCGAGGATGAATTATATAAAACAGGCGGGGGCGGCTACCTGCGATTATTTAAGATCTTTGGAGTGGACAAGTCCCCAGTCCCAGTAACAGGTAAAAGCAGTCTACGATCCTGTCTTCCTCATTTCGATAGCGGTCAAACCATTTTTCTGATCCACAATACTTACATGCCGGAAGAAGATATTTTATTCGCCCAGGAATACGCAAGTCAAAATGAATTGTCCCTTGTTTTTTGTCTTTGCCCCAATGCCAATTTATATATTGAAAACCGGTTGCCGCCTGCAGAACTTTTTGTGAAACATAATTGTCATCTTGTTCTTGGCACAGATAGCTATAGCAGCAACTGGCAGTTGAGCATCGCAAAAGAAATTGGCGCTGTGGTAAAGATGCCGCAGTTAAAGAACGTGGCATCTTTTGAGCAGGTACTACAATGGGCAACCATCAATGGAGCGAGAGCTTTGAAATGGGACCATGTGTTGGGAAGTTTTGAAAAGGGAAAAAGGCCGGGGGTTACTTTGCTGAATACAGATGACTGGACCTCCAAAAAATTAATTTAGAATTTCCTTTAGAACCGGCAATGTCCGTAGAGTGCCGAATTCCTGGATGTGAAAAGAATAGTATGTTTCATAAGCGTAGAGAAGATTCCGTCGAAAATCATGATTCATTTTGAGCTGTTCCAATTCTTCGGGTTGTCTTACCCGTAGCAACTCGGAGGTTATGGCCGCCTGCTTCCCTTCTAAAAAATGTGGATGTAATGGTCTTTCGCTGACAAAGGTTCCCTCGTGTAAATCGAGGAACTGATTTTCAGTAGAATACTGATCATCTATTCTGAAACCAAAGAAAACGGGCAGATGCAATGCAAAAAATAAAGGGAAATTTGCTGTAATAGCTTCATTACTCTCATCCAGGTGAAGAAAGGAATCTTCTAAAAAATGGAAAAGCTCTTCATTCTTTTCTGGTTGTTTTAAACATTTTGTCAGCAATTCCGACATAAATAAGGCCACTGCATTTTTCTTTATATCCGAAAAAATATTGCGGTATAAATGGTCCCATGCGAATTCCTTGATGCGTTGCAGATTTCTCAATTCATTATGATAAACCACTAAATCGAGAATGGCCGAAGGTTGAAAAAGGTTGGCTTTACCGGCTCCCTTTTTTGTTGAAGCTCTCACCCCATTCACAAGATAAGATTGAATGCCCAGGAATTCTGTAAAAATAGCAACCACAAGACTGGTATCGCCATACTTTGTGGTACGAAGAACAATTCCTTTTGTTTTATTGAGTTTAGACATTGCGCTAATTAGCGTGATATAAAGACAATTTTTGAAACGGTTTTTTCCGTTTTATCATCTGTACTGGCAAGTATGAGATAAACACCCGTTGAAATTTTTCTTCCCTTATAGTCTTTTCCATCCCAGGTCGCCTGGCCTCCCAAAGCACTTGTTTGATAAACCAACCTTCCATTCAATTCGGTAATCTTGACAATCGAATTATCAGCAAGCCCCCGAATTGCAATAGTTCCCCCGTAGCCAGGTGGAACCGGATTCGGAAATACCAATACATTTGAATTGGTTTGTCCGCCTTCAGTGGCCGAGCCGCGGAAAGAACAGATGCCTTTATCGGTGGCAAAATATACCTCTCCGGACTTTCCATTGATCGTGATCTTTTTCACGTTATCACCAAGCAATGGGCTATTATCCTGTGTAAAATGCTCAATCACATTTTCACCATCTGAGCTAACGAGCCATACACCTGATGGTGTACCTACCCATTTCCTGTCGGCTCCATCGACGGCTATCGACTGGACGCTTTGACCACTGAATAAATAACCAGCAAAATTTCCCTGGGGTACTATTGGCAAAATTGCTTCGCATCCCGAATTGAAGACCTCCTGTGGGCATTGAATAACGCCAATGCCATTGTCGGTGCCAACCCAAATAAAGCCGCTTTTGTCTTTTGCAATACTCAATGCGTTGTTCGAAGGGAGATTTCCATTTCCGGCGCCACTACGATAAAGCAGCCACCGATCATCACTGAGGTCATCCAGGGAATTTCCATGATTATAACATATTAATCCATTATTGAGGGGTGATTCGATCCAAAGCTGGCTGTTATCATCCTCTACAATTTGTGAAACTGCGTTTTCTGTTAGAGTAAAAGGTAGAGAAAAGTTTGACCAGCTACCATCTGCTTTTCGAACAACCAGGGGCTGAGGAGAACCGAAATTTGATATCCATAAATTACTTTGTTCGTCAAATAGTAATCCCGCTACACGGTAACTACCCGGATCTAGCGGTACTTGCTGAATGGAAGAGTTTTGTTTAAATATTTCCAGACTCTCATCCGGCTTGATATGCAGCAGTCCCCCACCGAACGATCCTGCCCACGCCGACCCATCGCGAGGATCAACCGCTATTGTAATGAAATCAAGCATCGAATCTAATATTGGGTTATGAAACCCGTTGAAAGTTTTCCATTCGCCTTCGCTGTAACGAAAAATGCCATTACGATTGAATTGATAGTTCCATGCATCATTTACTTCCCCTGCCGTTGCATAAAAAGTATTATCGAACACAGTCATTTCACCACTTGCAATACCCTCTGGTGAACTCGGACTAAATACATCATCAGCAGTTGTTCCATTGGAGAATTTAGAAAGTCCATTAAAAGCGTCAGCCACCCAATAACTAGCGTTGTAAAAGATCGCTTTTCTGGGAAAAGGAGTGACACCGTTTTGTTGGATCAACTTCGCCACCGATCCATCGTCATTTAATATCACGACATTGCTTACTGGTCCGCTCAACAAATGACATACGATAATTTTTCCGCCGCTTGAAGTAATGCTGGTCACTTTATTTCCGTTTGCATAAAATAAATGCCATCCAGAACCATCAAAGGAGAAAAGAGAATCATTTTTCAAGGTTATTATCTTGTTGCTCTCAAAAACAACATCACTACACGCGCCGGCCGCCAATCCGTTTGATCCGCTCAATAATTGCCAGTTGCTGTAGTCTGACGGATTGGGAGCATTTATTGATATTCTTTTCAACCCTTCACCGGTTGCTGCGTAAAAAAAACTTCCATCCGATGTAAATCCATTCACCTTAACATGATTGCCTGTGTCCCCAATAAACCAGGAATCCTTTATCTCATACTTGTCCGCATCCACGACAACAATACCCAACCCAGTCGATAAATAATAGCTGCCGTTGAGAAAGTAGATACTGTAAATGGACTTGTCACCCGTAATATTTTCCCTTTTCAGGTCGGGAATATTAAAAATATCATTTCGATAAATTATATCGATGTTGCTGTTTGAATAGGCAATAAAAAGTTTGTGATCGTTTTCATCATAGTTAATTGCGCTAACGCCGGTTTCCGAAAGGCCGGTTATTTTGCTCATCCTTTCAATAGAATTATCCGAGAGATCAATGGAAAATAGGCTGTACGAAGTAGCACAGTAAATTTTATTGTCGCCTCCCGCTACATCAATGGCATTGTTATAAGGAAGGTATTCTTTCCAGGTCCCGATAGGCGATAATGAGTTTTGTGACAGTGCCCTGCCAGTCAGAAAGGAAAATATAAAAAGACAAAAAAATCTCACTTCCAAAAATATCGAAACAAATCGCTGGTTGATTCACCCGGTGTAAGGGTTTGCCAATTCCAAGGGGATATTGAGCAATTTTTCACATTTTCGAAATGATTATTCCGTTTCTTTGCCCTTTATGTGGCACTCATTAGGTCAATTTATTCTCAGATACAGGTTGCTGCTGTTGGTGATTTTAGCAGTCCTTACATCATTTATGATTTATCATGCGAGCAAGGTTGAACTGAGCTATGAGTTTGCACGGGCTATCCCGACCGATCATCCGAAATACAAAGCTTACCAGGAGTTCCGGAAAAAATTTGGCGAGGATGGCAATCTGCTGGTCATCGGTATTCAAACGGAACACCTCTTTGAAGAAAAGATTTTTAATAATTACCTGGCGTTACAAAGGGATTT
>DASXOT010000299.1:0-6329 GCA_036494065.1 Chitinophagaceae bacterium | reverse complement strand
CAGCGCCCTGGCAATTTCGGTTCTTCTTCTCTCGCCCCCACTAAGCAAATCTCCATTGCTTTTCCGCACATGATGCAACCGGAACTCATCAAGTAACGTTTCCAATTTTGTTCTCTGTTCATCTTTACTCAATCCCGCCATTTCTAGCACGGCGATAATATTGTTCTCCACACTCAGCTTCCTGAATACAGAGGCTTCCTGTGGCAAGTAGCCAATACCCATTCTTGCCCGCTTGTACATGGGCTGTCGCGTGATGTTTACTTCGTTTAAAAATACATCACCTTCATCCGGCTTTATCAATCCAACGACCTGGTAAAAAGTAGTGGTCTTGCCAGCGCCGTTCGGCCCCAGTAGCCCCACAATTTCTCCCTGGTTTACTTCAATGGACACATGATCCACAACGGTCCGGCTATGATAGCGCTTTACGAGATTGTTAGTAGAAATGGTGATGCTCAATAAAAAAAGATTTGAGCAAAATTACCCTAATAGCTTTGATTGTGGAAGTGTAAGTAAAAGGTTTGGCAAAATTGAAACAATTGGGTCGTTTCGTCAACCGTGAGACGTGAGAATGGAACTTATGGCTCAATCAATCTCTTAGTTTTGGCGTTCCGGTTTTAACTTATCAAAGGTCTTCCTGGCTGGCTCTTTTCAGCAGGTCCTTTTCTTCTTCAGTAAGGTAACTATATCCTCTCTGGTTTATTTTATCCAGTATTTCATCAATTTTTTGCTGAGTCAGGTTAGGTGTCTTTGTATAAGGAGTTCTTTTGGTTTTATAAAATAGGTCGTGTTTTATCTTTTTTGTGGGTTTTGATGGATTAAAGAGATTATTAAACCAGTCATACAAATTGTTCATCCACTCGCTTCCGTCATAACCCCTCCGAAGTGTGTAAATGAAAAGAAAGCCCGCGAAGGCCCCCGCCAGATGAGCAATATGACCACCTGAGTTAGAACCAGGTATCGTGGCCAGGTCAATAATTAGAAATATCATTGTAAGCACCCATAGAGGTATGCCGCCATTAAGCATAGGAAAAATTCGATAACCCGGAGCTATCATGGTAGTAGAAATAGCGATGGCCATAATACCCGCTGATGCCCCTAAAGCTACTGTGGGCGTTGCTTTAAACGCCGGGATAAGATTAAAAGCGAGAAGGAAAGCAATTCCACCAGCCAGGCCACCATAAATAAAAACGGGAATTAATTTTCGACTTCCTGTCAAATCCTGCATAATAAATCCAAAAGCCCATAGCCAAAGCATATTGCTGAGAATATGCCAGATGTCCTCATGATAGAACATGTAACTAATGAGCGTCCATGGTTTTTGAAGAAATGCAGTGAAGGAAGAAGGCAGGGCAATATTTTTTGTGAAATCTATAAAGTAAGTTGCTTTGGCAGCACTCTCATCCGAACCGAAAAAATAAATGACATAAATAAATTTAAACAAAACGAATGCTACGAGATTAATAGCAATCAACATCACTAAAGCATTTCCGTCATGGCCCAGGGAAAGGCGACGTTTGTATTCTTTTTCGTAGTAACTCATTTTCAATTCAGGATTTCGGACCCAAAACCCGCCTGCGTTGGGCTGGTCTTAAAATTAATTTCCTTCCGTCCGTCCTTGTGGGACAACTTCAATTAGTATAACGTTCGTCGATTGGTTTTGTTCCAAATAAATACAATAATAAAGCCAGTAATAGCTCCTCCAAGGTGCGCAAAGTGAGCAATATTGTCACCGGGAATTCCACCTAATCCTCCAATGAGGTCATAGGCTACATAAATTAGTACAAGCCACTTCGCTTTGATGGGAAATGGAAAAGGTATGATCAGCAACGGAGTATTAGGAAATAAATATGCAAAAGCAGCCATTATTCCCATAATAGCACCGGATGCCCCAACGACACCCGCTAAAGCGCTCTGGAATTTGTCAACGCCAGCCTGGTCATTTGCCTGAACGGCTTCCCACAATAACTCAGCCCGGTAAGATTGTACAGCAATATTTAAAGCAGCGGCACCTACTCCGCATGCGAGGTAAAAAAATAAAAAGCGCTTGCCGCCCCATACATTTTCCAATACACGTCCAAACATCCAAAGTACAAGCATGTTAAACAGTATATGAAAGATCGTTGTTGGTGAGTGCGAGAACATGTGTGTGAAAATCTGAAAAGGGTGAAAGCCGTAATAGGATATGTTTTGCTCCTCCAGCCATTTTTTGAGTCCATTTGAAATAATTGGGTATAGACTGAACCTTTGAGTTAAATTATATGACTTATCAAATGTTACTTGCGCTATATAAATGATCGCATTGATGATAACAAGATTCTTGATTACCGGCGGAAAATTATTTTGTCTATAGTATTTGAAATCACTCATTCGGTAAAGTTAATAGTTATGTCTTAAGCAAAAAGGCGGAATTAGTTCCGGCTGGCTGTTAAATTTTATTTCAACTTCAGCTGCACGACGTTTTCAATATGGTGAGTGTGTGGGAACATATCCACCGGCTGAATTTTTGCAACTGCATATTTTTCGTTCAATAAATTCAGATCGCGCGCCTGGGTGGCAGGATTACAACTGACGTAAACTACGATAGGAGCTCTCATGTCCATTATCTTTTGAACCAATTTCCCGTGCATGCCAGCCCGGGGCGGGTCGGTTACGATCACATCGGGCGTTCCATGGCGTTGAAAGAAATCGTCATTGCAAATATCAACGACGTCCCCTGTGTAAAATTCGGCTGATTCAACTCCGTTTAACTGAGCATTTTCCTTCGCGTCACTGACGGCTGCTTCAATCATTTCAACGCCGATTATTTTTTTTGCCCCCATACTTAAAAAGATCCCGATGCTGCCGGTACCGCAATAAAGATCATACACGGTTTGCCGGCCATTTAATTCGGCAAATTCTTTAGCCACCCTGTACAGTTGTTCAGCCTGTTTTGTATTTGTTTGAAAGAACGATTTCGGCCCAATTTTAAATTGAAAGTTTTGTCCGCCACTCCCCGTTGACATTTTTTCAATAACATATCCGTTGCCAAAGTAAGTGATCGGTTCAAGGTCACTCAGGCTATCATTCCATTTGAGATTAATTGTATAAAGTAAAGTTGTGAGTGAAGGAAATTTTACTAAAATAAAATCCAATAGCCGATTTATTTTTTCATCATCCCTATAGCCAAAAACAACATTCACCATCACTTCACCTGTGTCGCAAACCCGAACTTGTACAGTGCGAATAAATCCTTTATGGCTTCTAATATCATAAAAGGGATAGTTATTTGACTTTGCAAAATCTTTTATTGCGAGCCGCAAAGCATTTGACGGCTCCCTTTGCAGGTAGCAATTTTTTATATCAATCACTTTGTCAAATATTCCTTTAGCGTGAAAACCTGCTACGTCTTCTTCTGTAGAAATAAAGGGGTCTTTTAACTCATGATCTAACAGAAATCGCCGGTTACTGAACGTATACTCTAATTTGTTTCGATAAAGCCTTGTTTCTTCGGCTCCAACGATCGGCAACAAAGTTGGTAGTTCCACTTTTCCAATCCTTCTTAGATTTTCTTCAACCTGCTTTTGTTTGTAGTGAAGCTGTTTTTCATAGGGGAGCATTTGCCATTGGCAGCCTCCGCAGACACCAAAATGGGAGCAGAATGGGTCAACCCGCTGCAGGGAGTATTCGTGAAAAAATACCGGGTATCCTTCCGCCCAGTCTTTTTTATTTTTAAAAAGCTTTACATCGACTATATCCCCCGGCACGGTACTTTCAATAAAAATGACCTTGCCATCCACCTTAGCCAGTGATTTCCCTTCGGCAGCATAGTCATCTACTTTGATTTTCTCTAATATTATGTTTTTTCTCTTTCTCACCCTGCAAAATTACCGTCTCAGGGCCAATGTCAGGGCAACCTGTATACGCCATTAGCCGTCAATATAAAATAACTTTAAGACTGAAACGTTAAACGAATGTCTCTAAACACTTTAAACTGTTTTAAATAACTTTGCCGCCTATTCAAGCCTGATGAAACGAACTTTATCTTTTCTCATTTTTCTCATTTCTATTAGCTCTTTTGCCCAGCAGCAAGGGTATGAGATCAAGGTTACCTTTAAGCCATTTAAAAATCAATACATCTACCTCGGGCACTACCAGGGCAAACAACTTCCTGTAATTGACTCCGCATTAGTTAATGAAAACAGCGAGGGTGTTTTTAGGGGAGAAAAAGCGCTGGGAGGTGGTGTGTACCTGGTTGGTTATCCTAACAGGCAGGGATTTTTTGAATTTTTGATTAGTAAAGACCAACATTTTTCGATTCATGCTGATACGACTGACCTTGGCAATACAAAGTTTACGAACTCTCCCGATAATAACCTTTTCATCAATTATCAAAAGTTCATGGCGGTTCATGGTAAAAGAGCCGATAGCGCTGAAAGATCACTCCGTTTTGCAAAGAATAGACAAGACTCTTCCGCATTGACCACCGTTATTTCAAAGACTAACAGTGAAATAAAAGACTATAGGCTTGGCATCATGAAAAAATACCCCGGGTCTACATTATCGTTTCTGTTGACATTAATGAGAGAACCGGACATTCCACCGGCTTTACAACAACCCAAAGGAAAATATGATTCAAGTTATGCATGGCAATATTATAAATCTCATTTTTGGGATGGCATCAATTTTTATGATGACAGGTTGCTACGCACGCCGGTTTTCGAGAATAAACTCGATAAATATTTCGAACAGATTGTGTATCCTCATCCCGATTCGGTGATCAAAGAAATCGACTGGATGCTGGGTTATGCGAGTATCAATGAAGAAATGCAGAAATTTCTGCTGGTAAAATTTGTAAACCGTTACATGGATATGAAGTATATGTGGGAAGATGCGGTGTTCGTTCACATATATGAAAAGTATTTTGCCGACAAAACGTATCCGTGGCTTACAGAAAAAGGTGTGAAGACAATCCAGGATAGGGCATTTAGCCTCATGTCTAATATTCTTGGCAATGCAGCTGCTGATATTGACTTACCCGATACTTCCGGAAAGCATATTACACTTTATGGGTTAGTCTCTCCGTACACTATTGTCGTGATTTGGGATCCAACTTGTGGTCATTGCCGTGAGATCGTTCCCAAAGTCGATTCGTTGTATGAACAAAAATGGAAGGCGCAGGGAGTGAGAGTTTTTGCTATGGCGAAAGAAACAGATGGCAGTAAAAAAGATTGGATGAAATTTATTCACGAACACCACCTGGAAGACTGGTCGAATGTTTATTATTCAAAAGCCGATGAAAAAGCCAGGGTTGATGCCGGTGTTCCGGGCTATTCCCAATTGTACGATGTGCTGAGCTTTCCTACTCTATATTTGTTGGATAAAGACAAGCGTATTGTTGCAAAGAAGCTGAGTTTTGACCAGATTGATGAGGTGCTGCAGCAAAAAATAAAACACCAATAGCAACCAGTTAAATTCAAACTATGAATAAAAACCGGGCATTTCTGTTCATTGCTCTGTTTGTAATGACGGTATCACACGCTCAAACTCTCTTTACTTACGGTAACTATTCCGCAGATGCGAAGGAGTTTTTGAAAGCCTTCAATAAAAATAATACAGCTTCATCCGGGGACAAAACGAAAGCAATGAGAGATTACCTCGACCTGTATATTGCATCGCGACTTAAGATCCGCGAAGCTTACAGCAGGGGTTATGACACTTTATCGTCGATCAAGGCTGATATAGAGAATCTTCGCTCACAAATAGTGGATAATTACCTTAACGATCCTGAAACCGCGGACCGGCTTTTGAAAGAAGCATTTCAGCGCAGTCAAAAAGATATTCATGTCGCCCACATTTTTATCAGTTTTAAAAACCAATCTGGGGTCATCGATACGGTTACGGCGGAGAAGAACGCGAAAGAAGTTTATGAGAAATTAAAGAAGGGAGAGGATTTTTCGAAGCTCGCTCAACAATATTCTTCCGATCCGGCTGTGACAACTAATAAAGGAGACATGGGGTTTATTACAGTTTTTACTTTGCCGTATGAATTCGAAAACATTGTTTATAATACGATGCCTGGAAGTTTTTCTAATCCTTATAAATCAAAGATTGGCTATCACATCTTTAAAAACCTGGGCGAGCGAAAGGCAATCGGGAGAATGAAAGCGGCGCAAATATTATTGGCGTTCCCTCCGGGAGCAGATGATGCTTTCAAGAAAAAGAGAGCGATGTTGGCCGATTCATTATACAATCGATTATTAAAAGGTGATAGTATAGGCAAGCTGGCTACCGAATTCAGTAATGATTATATTTCTGCTGCGTCAGACGGTATTATTCCTGAGTTTGGCGTT
>DASXOT010000298.1:0-4126 GCA_036494065.1 Chitinophagaceae bacterium | reverse complement strand
TACATGCATCTTGTGGATCTGTGGGGTGACATTCCTTATTCCGACGCATTAAAAGGCGCTTCTTCGCTGAGGCCTGCGTATGACAAGGGAACTGACATATACGACAGTTTATTCATTGAACTTCAGAAGGGAATTGATCTGATCGGCAGCGCCGGTGTTACTCCTTCCGCTAGCTCCGATATCATGTTTGGCGGGGACAAAACATCATGGATCCGATTTGCCAACACGGTTCGTTTGGAAATGATCCTTAGAATGTCTCAATTGCAAACAAAGCCAGATTTCTTTCAAACCGCCGTTACGGCCGCGGCGGCTGAACCGAATGGATTTTTAACCGACGATGCGCTCGTTCAACCAGGTTATGTTAATTCTGCCGGCCAGGGTAATCCTTTCTGGCAGCGTTTTTATAATCTTAGTCAGCAAGCCGTATCAAGTTTTGGCGATTTTTGGGCAGCAAACCAGTTTGCCGTTGACTTCTATACAAACACAAGCGATCCAAGAATTAGCCGGGAATATCAGCCCGTGCCTGGAACCAGTACCTATGTGGGCACTGTGGTGGGAGCAACGAACGGAAATCCAGTAAATGGCAAATATTCGATTTTTGGGCCGGGCATTCTCCAGGGACCTACCGCCCCGGCAGTAATGATGCTTGCGTCCGAAGGCTATTTTTTACGAGCCGAAGCAGTTGTGCTGGGCTATCTTTCAGGTAATGATAGTGCATTATATAAACAAGGTATAGTTGAATCTTTCAGATATTTAGGAGTTCCGGATTATCAAAAAACGTTTGATTCTACCTATTATCCAGGAGAAGCAGGCAATCCAAAAGTTGACTATAGGACTGCAACTACTGTTCTCGCCAAACAAACGATTATTCTGCGTCAAAAATGGGCTGCGCTAAATAATATCAATTCATCCGAAGCTTACAACGATTACAGGAAGTTTGACTATTTACACACAGGCTCTTTTCCTTATGCAGGTCCATTGGGAGACACCCCACTTACTATCTCACCCTACATAGATGTTGATAAGATCCCCATTCGCTGGAAATATCCTACAAGTGAATATTCCAAGAATCCGGATAATGTGCAAAAGCAGGGAAGTATCGACCACCAAAACACCAAGATCTGGTGGATGCAGTAGAGAAACTATATTTCAACAATTAAAAAATTAAATATGAAAATAAAATTTATTAGGTGGATGAGTCTGTTAGCGGGCATAACGCTATTGACGAATCTTACTTCCTGTATAAAGGATAAAGGCTACAAGCTTGAAACAGATTTTTCGAGCTTACAGGATCACGTTGTGCTTTTAAACGCTGGTGTCGGCTCTGCTGCCATTAGCTCATCGAATGTGGCTTTTAATTCTGATACAGCTACGGTTACAATAATTGTTAACCTTACGTCTGTAAATCCGCCATCAAGCCCTGTTAATGTAACTATCGGGGTAGATGCAGCACAAATCGATCCATACAACACCGCGCATGGTACGGCATTCGAGCTTTTACCTGATTCTGCATACACTTTGGCTAATACTGCACTGACGGTACCGGCAGGTCAACAATATGCAGAGACTACGATCAGCTTTTATAAGTCAAAGATTGATCCTTCATCGAGCTTTATGTTGCCTATTTCGATCGTGGACGCGTCGGGAAAGTCTTTAAGCACAAATGAGAATACAAGATTTTTTAATATCATCGGGAACCCAATAGCAGGTAACTATAGTGAGAATTGGCAACGCTGGCAGGCTTCTGATACTACGGGCGCTCCTTTTTATAATTTTACAGATGACAACATATTCTCTGCCGAGTCACCAACCCAGGTTGCTGTACAAAGCGTTGAAAATGGAGCACTGTTTCATATCTCATTTACAAATACAGGTGGCGTGTTAAGCAATTTCAATGTAACGCTGGACCCGAGTTCATGGACAAACTTTGGTGCGACTGCAGTTCTCCAAGACCCGGCTTTCCTTACGGTTGACCCTGTGGCGGGAGTTTATAGGTTCTGGTTTAAATATAGTGTGTCAGGTAGCCCCAGAACGGTTATACAAACCTTTACAAAGGAATAGAATTTAGCAATTTTTTGAACGAGGCGGTTGGACATTTCTTCAGCCGCCTTTTTTTATAACTTATGCTTTTTTTGCAACTACTTTACTTTATTTAGATCGTATATTTGGACAAATAAAATTGCGTTATGACAAGGATAGTTTGCGTTTTCATCACACTGATTTTAGGGTTGAGTGGTTTTTCCCAGGTTAATTTGTCCCCAAACGTGCTGTCTACACCTTTTCAGGGAGACAAGTTCAAGGTAAAGACAGATTTTGATGTGGAAGGAAGCCCATTAGTATTCGATGACTGGAAACCCGGTGAGGTAACATTGACGACGGGTGAAGTTTTCCATGTCGACAAAGTAAATTTTGATGGATCTACATCGGCATTTATCTATTCAAAAAAAGATACTACATATCAGTTCCAGGATAATGTGCGCCAGGTACGAATTTTTAACTCCGCATATGATACCGCATCCGCTATGGTATTCAGGAATGATATGTTGCCTCAGCAATCCGGATTTGTACAGGTGCTGACGAAAGGGAAAATAACCATCTTAAGAAAAATCAGCAAAAGCCCTGAAGGTGAAAATTATTCGAACGGGATTGTTAATAATTCACGTAAATACGTTTTGCACAATGAGGATGTTGCTGTGGTGGATGGTAAGGTGGTGCCTTTTAAATACAACTCATCTGATCTTGAAGAATTGACGTCAGACAAAAAAACCCAGGTAGTTTCTTATGTCAAGTCAAATAATCTAAAGCCTAAAAAAGAAGACGATTTTTTAAAGTCAATTAATTTCTACAATAGCATTAACTAATTAGGAACGAGATTTAACTGAGCAGGAAATTGTAAAACAATTTCCTGCTTTAGTTTTATGCTGCCATCTTTAAAATAATTTTATTTGGTGAGTTGATTTTTGTTTTGAATAAATGAATTTTCGGCCTCAGGTAAAATAATGCTCGTTTGAATAATTCAAAATACCGTTTCACGATCTTCGAAGCCATTCATCCAATTCAACTGGTTTTTTCAAGCGGTAGAATTAATAACTTGCGATAATAAGCTTGGAATGTTAGGTGAGTAAATAAGAATATTTGTTGCGATCACGAAGGGTTGATTATACAGTTCTGGCGTTCTAATAGAACGAGTTTTTTCTTGTTACCTTGTGACAAAATAAACTACATGAACCCGGAAAATGCAAATCCCCCCAGCCAGTTAAACATTGAAATTTCAGAAGAAGTAGCGGAAGGGAATTATGCCAATCTTGCCATTATCACGCATTCACATTCAGAATTTGTCATTGACTTCGTGAATGTGATGCCGGGCACACCAAAAAGTAAGGTCAAGTCGCGAATAATTCTTACACCTCAGCATGCTAAAAGATTAATGAAGGCATTGACTGAAAATATTGGCCGGTATGAGACAGCGAACGGGGCTATAAAGGATATTGAAGAGGTGCAGATACCATTCAACTTTGGTGGCCCACCCGCGCAAGCATAACTAAACAATTATTAATTTGAAAGCCATGAAGATTAGACTCGCGTTAATTACTTTATTCTCCGTTTTTCTATCTCACGTTTCGTTGCATAGCCAGGTTCAACTGATCATACCCGGCGATTTCCAAAGTTTTTCGGCGACGAGCAATCCATTAAGTACGACATTTAAAACCTTTACACTCAAAGACGCTGCAGGGACAAGGTATTTATACAAAGAATGGGTGAAAGGCAGTGTCACCAACAAAGCAGGTAAAACGTTTGAAGATGGCGGGTTCAATTTTGATAAGGTCAGCCAGTCTTTATATTTGAGACTGAAAGATCAGTCTTCGGTTTTTGTTGTTAACAAAGATCAATTGGTAAGCATTGCGCTTACAGATGGTAATACCAGCTATTTGTTCAAGAAAATCTCTTCATTGGATACCAACAATTTTTATAACGAATTAGTGAAGGGAAAGTATTCGTTGTATAGCCTCATTAAGACGGAATTCATCCCGGCTAATTACCAAACCAATGGCATAGTCAGTTCGGGAAATTTATATGATGAGTTTAAAGATCATATCACCTATTATGTAATTTTCCCCGACGGATC
>DASXOT010000297.1:0-3711 GCA_036494065.1 Chitinophagaceae bacterium | reverse complement strand
TAAAGATTCCGTCTATGATACAGGATCATGTGTCCTGCATAAATTAGCAGATCCTGCTATTGAAGTAGATAAATTGGGCAAGATCAATTATGTTCTACTTAGTCACGATCATCATTTCGATAATTTAGATCGTTCGGGTCGCCAATTTTTATGTTCCGCTGATAGAGTATTTACTACGGTAGCAGCCGCAGAGCGGCTCAATGCAAATTCAACTGGTTTAAAAAATTGGGAAACCATTGATGTACCAACCAATGATGAACGTATCTTATCAATTACCGGAACGCCTTGTCGCCATGGACCGCAAAACAATTGATTTCTTTTGCTGTGAACAGCATATTCGATCAAAATAAGATCCCCTTCCTCCATGTGGCTCAGACTAATTCAGCAGCCATCGGGCTCTATAGAAAACCGGGTTTTCAAATAAGGAGAAACATGAGTTTTTGGAACATTGGTAGGTGAGTCTCGACGAGCTTCGGGATATGTGAAAAACAAAACTTTTTTTCCTGCAGAAATGCTATACCTTCGCAAACTTTGAAAGTTCCTTAATGACCTGACCCGGTGCCGTAAGACCGGATTTGGTTCAATCCTCTCCAGTCTTCCTCACTGGTCTTGTCACAAGGGTTCATAAAAATAAGCCTAACATTTCCGCGAAGAGCGGGATGCCATAATTAATCCGCCGGAGGCAAACGCAACGAAGATCTGTCGGGCGTTCAGGCCGGGACCAAAAAAAGAAAATTTATACATGAAGCTTTCACAATTTAAGTTCGACCTTCCACTAAATCTCATTGCACAACACCCCACTAAAAAAAGAGAAGATTCACGGATGATGGTAGTCCATCGCCACACAGGACAAATCGAGAACAAACATTTTCGCGACATCCTCGATTATTTCGATGACAAGGATGTATTCATTGTCAACAACACCAAAGTTTTTCCCGCCCGTATGTACGGCCGCAAGGAAAAGACCGGAGCAAAGATCGAAGTGTTCCTTCTGCGCGAATTGAACAAGCCCAACCGGCTGTGGGACGTTATTGTTGATCCTGCAAGAAAGATCCGTGTAGGTAACAAGCTTTATTTTGGCGAAGGTGAGGAACTGGTAGCAGAAGTTATTGACAATACTACCAGTCGTGGTCGTACTATTCGATTCTTGTGGGAGAACAGCGAAGAAGAGTTCCGCGCCATGCTGGAAAAACTTGGCGAAACTCCTTTGCCAAAATATATCAAACGCAAACCGGATGAAGAAGACAAGGAACGATATCAAACGGTATATGCAAAGCATGAAGGAGCTGTTGCCGCTCCAACAGCGGGGCTGCACTTTAGCCGCGAATTAATAAAGCGATTAGAGATTAAAGGTATCCGTTTTGCCGAGGTGACTCTTCATACAGGGCTCGGTACTTTCAGACCGATTGAAGTGGAAGATCTGAGTAAGCATAAAATGGATGCTGAATATTACCGTATCGATGATGTAGCCTGTAAGATTGTAAATCGCGCCAAAGAATATGGACACCGCATATGTTCGGTGGGCACGACTACTATGCGCGCGGTTGAATCTTCATTTACGGCACAAAAACTTTTAAAGCCGTCCGAGGGCTGGACAAATATTTTTATCCATCCTCCTTACGATTTCAATATCGCTGATGCGTTGGTTACAAACTTTCATTTGCCAAAAACAAGTCTATTGATCATGACCTGCGCCTTTGCCGGGTATGACCTTGCTATGGAAGCGTATAAAAAAGCGATCAAGGATAAATATCGTTTCTTTAGTTATGGAGATGCTATGCTGGTTGTGTAAACTGTTTCAATATCCGGAATCAAAAATATTCAGTTTCGTCAGGCATTTTGTTTAGCTACAAAACCGAATTGACACATTCACTCACTTCCCTTGCTTTATTGAGTAGCATGATATGTGTTCCTTCTTTAATCATGTGAGTCGGTTTCATCCGCTTGGTGGCTTTCTTTGCCTGGTAGGATTTCCTTTTATCCGTTCTCATTGGTATGTTTTGATTTTATGTTCAGTCGCCTTTCTTATATTGCTTACCAGCTTTCTAATAAAAACATTGCCTGCCATACACAAAACGAAGAGAGTATCGTTTGGAAGCATACTCTTTCCCATTCCTGTTTATGCCTGTTTTTTCATTTCAAAACATTTTAACAACGATCTGTTCTTTTATCTACCTGTATCGTTATTAACCATTTCTGATACGCTCGCAGAATGGGGCGGCAACAAATGGAAGGATCACACAATAGCCTTTTTTCATCATCAAAAAACACTCGCCGGGTCTCTTTGTTTTGCAATCTCATCTTTCCTGATTTGTGTCCTTTTAGTTTTTTATTTTGTGAACGCTCCTGCACCTGTTTTAATCGCCTATTGTTTCTTGCTTGCGCTAATTACAACCCTTGCCGAGCTGGTTACCATGAAAGGATTTGATAACCTGACTATTCCTGCGTCTGCGTCGATCATATTGTATTTGATACTGTAATTAACTTAACTATATGCTAACAGAATTTCATCGTAAATTGAATAGGGAGGAAGAAGGAAATGAAGAGAGTTCTGGTCGTAACAATAGCCGCGTTGTTCCATCTTGTCCTGTTCGCACAAAAATATTCCGGGAAAGACGTTATTTCCCCGAAGGAAAAACTAAATAACGAATATTGCAGCGGGCTTTTCAAATCGTATGACGGAATCATTTTCGATCTGACCAATGAAAATGAATCCGCACTGAATTACCTGAATATACTCAACTGGCTCGACGGACGTGTTCCTGGTTTGCAGATATATTATACGCGCGATAAAATACCAGTTCCATTTATCCGAAATACGCGTGCGAGTATTTTTGTTGACGAAGAACAAGTGGATCCCTCTGTATTGAATAACCTGACTACAGCCGACATTGCTATGATTAAGATTATAAAAGAGCCATTTGTAGGGGCAATTGGTAATGGCGGAGGTGGTGTCATCGCTATCTATACAATTAAGGGAGATGACGACGATTAGATTGGGAGATTTTGAAATTGGGAAATTGCGATGGGCATCAAATATCCAATTTCTCTTTTTCCAAATCGGAGGTCATCGCCCGGCCTGGTAAATTTTAGATGACTCACGATCACAGATTGAACATGCCTTTGTTCAACTGCTGAAGTATTTGTGTTTTATAGGCTGCGGGAACAAGTAGTGAAATATTGTGAGGGCTGCCGCCATAAGAAACCATTCTAACGGGAATATTCTGTATCGATTCAAATAGTTTTTTTACAATGTTTACGGTTTTGGAAATCTCATTTCCTACTACAGAAATGATCACCTGGTTTTCATCGATCTCCAACGCGCCAAAAGGCTCAAGCTCTTTTTGAATTTCCCGGAGGTGTGTAGCGTTATCAATCGTCAATGAAACTGCTACCTCGGAGGTGGTAACCATATCAATGGATGTCCTGTATTTTTCAAACACTTCAAAAACCTTTCTCAAAAAACCATAGGCGAGTAGCATGCGGCTGCTTTTAATGCGTATGGCTATAATATTATCCTTTGCGGCAACGGCTTTTACGCCTACCGAACCGGCTTCTTCTACAATCAATGTTCCTTTTGCTTCGGGCTGCATGGTATTCAGCAATTTTACCGGGATGGTATATTGCTGCGCCGGCCAGATCGATGCGGGGTGCAGGATCTTCGCACCGAAATAAGCCAATTCTGCTGCTTCTTCGAAGCTCAGTTGTTCA
>DASXOT010000296.1:0-5302 GCA_036494065.1 Chitinophagaceae bacterium | reverse complement strand
ATTAGCCTTTCACTACGGTAAATATTTTTATCAGTTATTACCTGGATTCCTTCACCATCTTTTTTCCAGCTTACTACTTTTTCATTTCGATGAATATGAGCCCCCTTTCTTTCAGCTTCCCGTGCATACAAGCGTATGGCATTTTCGGGAGTTACAAAACCCGCATCTGGTTCAAAGAGGATTTCGAAACTCCCGGGTAGTTTAAACTGGGAAAAACGCCTGGCACCATCGGATAAATCTAATTGATCTAATTTGATATCATATAATTTGGCGGACTGCTTTACACCTTCCAGCAATGGGTGATTAAACGGTCCAAAATAAACAAGACCCGTCGGAAAATATATTTGTTCATTGGTCTCTTCCTCGAGGGCTTTCCAATTTTCATAAGCCCGGTTTAACAGAGGAACATAACTGGAGTTTTCAAAATAGGCTTTTCGAATGATGCGGCTCTGGCCCGTGTGTGATCCAAATTCATGAGAAATAGAAAATTGCTCAATGCCCAGCACTTTATACCCACGCTCGGCGAGATAATAACATGTAGATGAGCCCATGCAACCGACACCAATTACTATCGCGTCGAAGAAATTGTTCATTATAAAGATTTAGAATATTTTTTCGGCTAAGAGCAAGCTTTCTACGAACTCGATTTTCGTGAGCATTCAATTACAAGAAGAATGATTTACTCAACAATTCTCAGCTTGGCGTAATTGAGCATGATCTTTTTTTCTCCATTGTGTTCAAATTTCACCGTGGCAATAGGATTATGTGCGGCGCCTTCCATTTTCAATACTTCCCCGAATCCGAATTTTTGATGTTCCACTTTTTGACCAATCTGTAAATTGCTCGTATCACTGGCTTTAAAATCCGCTGATGGAATATGATCTTTCATTTGTTGTTTGGCACCTGGGTTTAGGTACGATGGTTTTGATTTTTCCGATCTTGAATCTTGAATGTCGGAAACAGAACCTTCAAATCCCCGGCTCATCCTGTCAAAAGCCGAGCGCGTTGACCAACTATCAAATGTGCCTGTTTGATTTTTAATGCCTCCACCGGCGAAACTTCTATCGAGATACTCAGCCGGTATTTCATCTATGAAGCGACTAGGTTCATTTTGTACCAACTGGCCGAATTTATAACGTGTGTTGGCATAGGTGATCCACAATCTGTGCTTGGCCCTGGTGATGACCACATAAAATAACCTGCGTTCTTCTTCCAACTCTTCCCGGGTATTAACGCTCATTGCATTGGGAAAAAGCATTTCTTCCAAACCACAAGCAAACACGCAACCAAATTCCAGTCCCTTTGCGGAGTGAATGGTCATTACTTTTACAGTATCTGCATTAGCATCTTTTTCATCTTCGTTGGTCAATAGAGTAATTTGTTGCAAGTACGCGCCTAAGCCTTTATCACCTACTTCGCCTTCTTCATTGCTCGGCGTTTCGGTAAATTCCTTTATTGAGTTTAATAACTCCTGGATGTTTTCATAACGCTGAATAGCATCATCCCCATCCTGGCGTCGGTCGAAAAGATCTTTGATTAATCCCGAGTGTTTGCCTACTATGGAAGTAATATCATAAGCATTTTTTTTCACCAGCTCACTTTGGAACATTTTGATCATGGTTACAAAACTGTCTATAACCTCGAGAGTTCCTGCTTTATAACCAAACTTCGGAGCATTAACAAGCACCTCCCACATGCTGATGTTGTTTTCATTGGCAAATAATACCGCTTTATCGATGCTGGTTTTTCCAATGCCTCTTATAGGATAGTTAATGATCCGCTTCAGGCTTTCCTCGTCTCGCGGATTTACAATTACACGCAGGTAGGCAAGCAGGTCTTTGATTTCCTTGCGTTGATAAAAACTGATGCCACCGTAGATAGTATAGGGAATTCCCATGCGCCGGAGGCTTTCTTCAAAAGCGCGGCTTTGCGCATTGGTGCGATAAAGAATAGCAAAGTCTTTGTTGTGATAATGATTGCGCAGTTTTTGCTCCTGGATAGTATCTGCCACAAACTTTCCTTCCTCATTATCGCTCAGCATACGCACCAATTTTATTTTTTCTCCGCTTGCATTTTCAGTCCAGAGCGCCTTGGGTATCTGACCCTTATTATTTTTAATTACTTCATTGGCTATGTTCAATATGCTTTGCGTGCTTCGATAGTTTTGTTCCAGCTTTACCACTTTCACGTCTTCATAATCCTTTTGGAACTGGAGAATGTTTTGAATAGTGGCGCCACGAAAACTGTAAATGCTTTGTGCATCATCGCCTACGACGCACACATTCTCATGTTGTGCACCCAGTAATTTTATAACGGCATATTGGGCAGGATTAGTATCCTGGTATTCGTCGATCAGGACATACTGAAACTTGCGTTGGTATTTACTAAGAGCCTCGGGAATCTTGGTTAGCAGTTCATAAAATTTAAGGAGAAGATCATCAAAATCCATGGCCCCGTTTTTAAAACAACGTTTTACATAAGCGGAATAGATTTGTGAAATCGCAGGCCGGTTTGCCCGCATATCTTCCTGCTGAACATAAGGATCTTTTGCATATTCTTCCGGACCGACCAATGCATTTTTTGCCGATGAAATGCGATTATAGACAGTGGAAGGCTTATAATGTTTATCGTCAAGATTCAATTCCTGGATAACGGTTTTTACCACGGCCTTTGCGTCGTCGGTATCATAAATAGTAAAATTGCTCGGGTAACCGATCTTGTCGGCTTCCGCACGGAGCACCCGTGCAAATACGGAGTGGAATGTACCAATATATAAATTGCGGGCTTCGTTATTTCCCAAAATTCGCTCCACCCGTTCTTTCATTTCTTTTGCGGCCTTGTTGGTAAACGTGAGAGCCAGGATATGAAATGAATCTACGCCATTTGCCATGAGGTGAGCAATACGTGTGGTAAGAACTTTTGTTTTGCCGCTTCCCGCGCCGGCCACAATCATCAGGGGTCCGTTGATATGGAGTACTGCTTCCCGCTGCCGTTCATTCAAACCTAGTAAGTAATCTTGCATGACTGCAAATTAATGAACTTGACCGGCAATTTTGGAGGAGGTATTTATCAAAAATTGGTGTTAATTACTCCGCTTTTTCTTCCCCTTTTTCGCCCAGGTCCACGATATCGCCCTTTTTAAAAAGAATGCTTTGAAGAGTAATTTTCCATTTTTCTTTTTTTCTCAACAAGAATTCAAGATCCATCCCGAAATGTTTAAACTCCTCCTGCTGAGCATTCTCCATAATGGCTTTTGCATGCTTATCCTTTTCGAGGGAAATTCTTTGCTCGTACCAGCCAATCGCTTCCGCTTCTTCCGTGAGAGAAGTGATCATGCGGGCAAACGTTCTTGTTTCATCGGATAATTCTTCGGCAGGTTCGTGATATTGCTCTGTCGGCATATAGGATTATTTTAGAGAAGAAGTGTATCAAGAATATTACCAAAAATTCACATTTATTATCTTCATTCACGAAATCTATGGCAAAATTAAAGCTAGACCTGCACTATATTTATAATAATAGCAAGGCAATTGACGAAGCGCTCGAAAATATTTTCGAAGAAGCTATTCAAAAAAGAATTCGGGAAGTGGAGATAATTCCCGGCAAAGGCAGTGGGCAATTGAGAAAAAAGGTAGAACGGTTTTTACAACAGCCCCATATTAAACCGCTCTATCATCGTATTGAAAATGACAGTAAAAATTTCGGGAGACTGTTTGTATATTTTAAGTTTTGAAAAACTTGTAAACAGTGCCCGTATAAGTACAATTGAGCGCTATGAAAGTCCGGGATACATTAAAAAGAGTTTGGTTTAGTCTTTTCAGCCCAGACCGGATCATGCTTTTGGAATACCCCTTAAGAGTCACTTCCTTGCAAACTGGTCAAAATAAACCTTCACATCAAAAACTTTTCAATCTTATTTCAGAGAACCGGCCGATTTATAGACAGATTTTAGAGAACACAATTAAATACAAAAATGTTTTCTCAACCATTCGGGAGGATAAATTCCTGGAAAATGATTGTGACCCTGGTTGGAACAACGGTTATTTACCCGGCCTGGACATGGTAATATTATATTCAATGCTGGCGCAATTCAATCCCACCACCTATATTGAGATCGGAAGTGGTACGTCTACTAAAGTGGCGTTCAAATCAAAAAGAGAAAACTCGCTCAATTGTGAGATTATTTCCATCGATCCGGCACCGAGAAGAAATATTTCACAGGTTGCAAACAAAATTCATTCAAACAGGATACAGGAAGAGGACTTGAAAATTTTTGAGACGCTTTCCGAAAATGATATAGTTTTCTTCGATGGAACACATATGTTGCTTCCTGATTCTGACGTCACCTGTTTTTTCCTTGAGATACTTCCTAAACTGAAAAAAGGCGTCATTGTTCATATCCATGACATTTACCTTCCTTATGATTACCCTCAATTTATGTTGAACAGGTACTATAATGAGCAATATTTATTGGCCGCTTTACTGCTGGCTAATCCTGATAAGTTTGAGATAATTTGTCCTAATTATTTTATCTATTGCGATAAAGAACTGCATGGCTTGTTAGATCCCATCTGGCAACTTAACAACCTGGCAGGTGTGGAGCAACACGGGGGATCTTTCTGGATGAAGATTAAAGGCTGAGAATCGTTATTTCCTATATAACATCCTGTCAACATTCTTATCGCGTTTTTCTTTTTCCACTTCTTTATGGTAAAATATTTCGTAATAGGCCTTTATAAAAGCGGTAAGGGGAGTGGCAATAAAGGCGCCGATAATACCGAAGGCCGTTGACATAGCGATGATCATGATCAGGATAAAAACAGGATGGATCTTCATGGTCCGGGATCGGATACGGGGAATAACAAAATCACCGATGATCTCGTCAAGGGCCACGTAGAACACCGCCACCCACAATGCGGTTATCGGTGAAATAGAAAAAGCAATTAGTATCGGTGGAACTGCCATGATATAGAAACCAATTTTTGGAATTAATTCCGCAAAAAAAGTAACTGCCGCCCATACCCATACACCCGGGATATCCATAAAGTATAAAAAGAACCAGACGATAATGGCTCTCATTGCCCCTGCGACTACATTTGACCACATCCAGCCAATAGTCATCCTTGAAGCATATGAAAAAGCCTCAGCAGCTTTGTCTTTTTTACGGTCCGGAAAGTAGGAAAGATATAGCTCCAGCAATGGTCTTGGATTAATAAGCATATAGATCACAAGGCAAAAAAAGAAGATGATCAGTAAAATGTTCTTGAACAATTGCAGTGAATACTGACCCACACTATTGATG
>DASXOT010000295.1:0-2805 GCA_036494065.1 Chitinophagaceae bacterium | reverse complement strand
TTACAGTTCCCCGGATCTGTTTTTCATTTTGCGCAGAGGTACAAACAGTAAAAAATGAAAGAATAAAACCCAGGAAAATGCAGCGCGGAAATTTTTTTCTAAAACGGGTAACGGGTGTGAAGAAAATAGCAATCGTTTTTTTCATAACAAGCAGTTTAAAATGATTCAATCCATGAGAGTCAGTTGCAGCTTAATAAATGTCAATTTTACAATTATTCCAAATTTAGAATTATTTTGGTGGAAAAAAAATTTTTTGTGAGGGCGCGAAATTGTTTTTTTTATATATACTTTTAAAGGGGACGAAGAGCGATTGTCTCTCCCAAGTACGGAACCGCACACCAAAATTTACTATATGCAGCTAAAGCGCTATAATCATCAGAACAGGATGCTTGTTGCGGTGGATTGTATCATCTTTGGATTTGACGGGCAGGACCTAAAACTTTTACTCATCAAGCGCGGGTTTCAACCGGAAAAAGGCAAATGGAGTCTGATGGGTGGCTTCGTTCAACCGCTTGAAAGCTTTGATAACGCAGCCCAACGCGTATTAAAGCAACTTACGGGTCTTGATAATGTCTACCTGGAACAATTATCTGCATTCGGTGAGCCTAAGCGGGACCCCCTGGAAAGAACGGCATCTGTCGCTTATTTCAGTCTGCTCGACATCCATAAATATGAGAAGCAGATCAGCGATGAATATCATGCCGAATGGTTCCATCTCAAGAAGATCCCTTCATTGATCTTCGATCATCGGAAAATGATCGAGATGGCCAAGGAAAAATTGAGATACAAAGCGGCATTTCACACGGTATTGTTTGAACTGCTTCCCGAAAAATTTACTTTACCTCAATTACAAAATCTTTACGAGGAAGTGTATGATTTCATCATGGATAAGAGAAATTTTAGCCGCAAGATTCTTTCAACCGGATTGTTGGTAAAGCAAAAACAAAAAGAAAGGCTCAATTCAAAGAAAGGCGCGTTTTACTACAAGTTGGACCGGAGAAAATATGAACAGAAGTTTAATTCCTTTATGAAGTTTGTGTCAAACCCGCATACAAATGGAAAGTGAGAGCTATCGGCTGCAAGACCTTTGTATAAATATTCTTTTATGAATCTAAGGTTACCGTTTGTAAGTTGAACCGAAGAAGAATGAACAAAAGCGTGATTTCTTAAAACGAAAATGACAGCTGTTAGCTATAGGCCGCAGGACTTTAGCATGAATCCAAAGCCTGCAGCATAAACCTTATGGCTTGTAGCTCACTTTACTCTGAGCGAAGACTCTTCACCGGGTTCGCAATTGCGGCTTTGATGGATTGAAAGCTGATGGTAATTAATGTTATAAAAACCACAACTACGGCCGTGATTACAAATATTAATGGATTGATGTTAATTCGATAAGCAAAACTTCGCAGCCATAAATTAGCAGCCCACCATGATGCAGGAATTGCAATCAATAATGCCAGGCAAACTAATGCCAGGAAATTTATCGACAGCATAGTAACAACATTGCCAACAGAAGCTCCGATTACTTTTCTGATGCCAATTTCCTTTTGTCTTTTTTGTGCTGTAAATGCAGCCAAACCAAATAAGCCAAGGCAGCAAATTAAAATAGCTATGGCGGCAAAATACTTTGATAATATAGCCACACGCTGTTCCGAAGCATACAGTTTATTATAATCATCGTCCAGGAAAGAATACGTAAAATCAAGACCATGATTGTATTTGTTGAACAGGTCTTTTATTTGGGCGATCGTTTGCCGTTCTGTGCCAGCCTTTATTCTTACAAGAGTAGTTTCATTGTTTTGCCCGCAAACCAGGAAAGACGGCGTTATCTTTTCATACAGTGATTTAAAGTGATAATCTTTTACCACGCCTACAATTACTTTTTTCTCTGACCAAAGAGAAACAGTTTTTCCAATCGGATTTTTTAATCCCATCGCTCTAATTGCCGTTTCATTAAAGATCACACTCGATGTATCGCTAAATTGCCTGGCGAATGGCCTGCCTTCAGCCATTTGCAAACCCATCGTTTCAAAGAAATCATAACCTACATCGTTGCCATAATATTCGATTCCAAGACCCGGATCCTTTCCTTGCCAGCTAATGCCGCTCCCGCCGTGAGATGTCATACCCAGGAAATTACCATTTTGCGATGAGGCATTTAACACACCGGGGATATTCTTTAAGTCAGCTAAAAAAGGAGCCAGGTTCTTTTTCAAGTCACCGTCATTTGAAAAAGTAAGGATATTGTTTTTGTCATAACCAAGGTTGATTGTTTGAACCAGTTTCATCTGCTTATAAACAATCAGAACGTAAACTATCAATATAATTTAATTTGTAAACTGAAAAACGACCAGGCCCTTGCGTACCCAGTTTTCCCCTTGTGATGCCGTAAGTTTATTCTTTAAAATAGATATAGGCTTGAATCGTGAGAGATAGAGCGCAGGGTAGCTGCCAGCCACAATTCCGGTAATAACTGCAATCGCGATAGCTGAAACAATAAGACTAGTGTTAAACTGGAGATGTATATTTTTTCCCGTGATATCTCTGAAGACTGGTAACAACAGGTCGGCAATAAAGAATGCAATGAGTAAAGAGGCAAAGGCCATCAACATCGATTCGCCTATATATTGAAGTATGAGTGAACCCCTGCTTGCACCGACTACTTTTTTTATGCCAACTTCTTTCATACGGCGCGATGCTTTGGCAGTAGAAAGATTCATGAAATTGATACAGGCGATAATGAGAATAAAAATAGCAATGATCGAAAACATCCTTACATATTCAATCCTTCCGCCACCCGGCGCG
>DASXOT010000294.1:0-4323 GCA_036494065.1 Chitinophagaceae bacterium | reverse complement strand
ATTGTATACAAAAACGGCGATCAACATAAAGCAACAAATACCGATTGCCAGGCCGAAAATATTGATGAAAGAAAAGATTTTGTTTTTCATCAAATTGCGCCACGCGATTTTGAGATAACTTTTTATCATAAAAAGGGTTTTAGCTGTGAGCCTTGAGCTATGAGTTTTCAGTTTTAAGCCATAAACTGCATGCTGCCAGCCCTGGCCTCATAGTTCTTGTTTTTTAAATTCTTCATAAATTTCAATCTCATGAGAATAATGCTTAGAGCTCATTTCACTCCGACCTAAGGCTCTTCACCGGGTTCCCAATTGCTGCCTTTATAGCCTGGAAACTCACCGTGATCAGTGTAATAAAAACAGCCGCCACGCCGGCAACAACAAACATCCACCAGGAAAGGTGAATGCGATAAACATAATCCTGCAGCCATTTGTTCATAGCGATCCATGCAAGAGGCGCAGCAATGACCAGGGCGATTAGAACCAGTAGCAAAAATTCTTTTGACAATAAATTGAATAATGTAAGGGAACTGGCTCCCAATACCTTTCTTATACCAAATTCTTTTGTCCGTTGTTGCGAGGTAAATATGGCAAGACCCAGCAAACCAAGACAGGAAATGAATATTGCCAGGAAGGCAAAACAATTCGCCAGTTTACTCACCACCTGTTCACTTTGATACAGTTTCGCATATTCTTCGTCGGAAAAACTGTAGGTAATTGGAAATTTTGGGTTTAACTCTTTACAAATTTTTTCAAGACTTGTCAATGCTTCTTTCGTTTTGCCGGGCTGCGTTCTTACGAGTGCCTGGCCCCACCCGATATTTTCACCCAGGCGAAGTACCATTGGGTTTATAGGCACGTGAACAGAATTAAAATGGAAATCTTTTATAATACCGACAATGGTTCCTTTTTTATCCCAAAACGTAAATGGCTTGCCTATCGGATCTTTATAGCCAACTATCTTAAGAGCAGATTCGTTTAAAATATATCCGACAGAATCAGTGGGAAAGTCTTTTGAAAAATCCCTGCCCTGCGCGAGTTCCACATGCATAGTCTTTGCAAAATCGTAACCGACTGCGGACTGTGTAAACTGAACATCTGAATTTGGATCTTTACCTTCCCATTGCACACCACCGGTGCCATTATCAATTTGCGTAGGATTGTCAATCATCCGGGTAACATCCTTAATGCCGGGCATTTGGAGCGCCTTGTTTTTAAATAATTCGTATTTGCCAGTGAGATCACCTTCCAATGGAACATACAATAGATTTTCCCTGTCGTACCCGAGGTTCATTGTTTTGATGTAATTCACTTGTTTACCAACAACAATGGTCCCTATGATCAGCACGATCGAAAGTATAAATTGAAATACTACCAGCCCTTTACGAAACCACAATGCTCCGGTCGAAAATTTAATAGAGCCCTTTAGAACACCAATGGGATTAAACGCCGATAAATATAAGGCTGGGTAGCTTCCAGAGATAAAGCCGGTTACTAATAATAACCCCACAACTGAAAACCAAAACGGTGAGCTTTCAAAAGGAATGCTGATCTGCTTTTGTGTAACCTGATTAAATACCGGCAATGTGAGTGTAACGAGAGCGATCGATACAATTATCGCTATTGATACAATAAGCAAAGCCTCGCCGATGAATTGTCTCATAAGAGCAAACCTGACTGCACCTACAACTTTTCTTATACCGATTTCTTTGGCGCGCTTTATAGAACGGGCCGTTGTCAGGTTCATGAAATTAATGCATGCAATAAGTAAAATAAAAATGGCTACAAGGCTGAATAATTTTACGTATTGAATTTTTCCGCCCGATATATTTCCATTTTTGTCGAAATCTGAATGAAGATAGACGTCGCTATACTTCGCTATACCCAAACGGATATATGAATAAGTTGTTTGCTGTTTATTATAGTTATCCAAAAACCGCCTGATCTTTTTTTCAAACTCTTTTGCATTTGTTCCCTGGCGAAGCATTAAGAAACAACCAGGTCCATTATTACCCCAGTCTTTTGCCCAGCCATTGTTTTCAAGAAAAGACTGCCAGTTTAATATGTAATCAAAATGAGTGGTGCTGTTTTTGGGAACGTCAGCGAATACAGCAGTTATCTTATAATCCTTTTCATTTTGATAACGGATAGTTTTACCGATAGCTTCAGCAGGCGATCCAAAAAATTCTTCTGCCATTTTTTTAGAAATTGCAATGTCCAGCGGGGCTTGAAGCGCGGTAATAGGACTGCCTTCGAGCAAGGGATAGGTAAACATTTTAAAGAAGTCCTGGCCCGCATGATTTCCACTTTCCTTGATAACCTTATTATTTGCCTCAAATGTGCGCAATTCGTTCCAGGCATAATTGGTTGCATATTGCACTTCGGGCAAGGCTCTTTTCATTTCGTCTGCCAACACGCCGGGTGTACCATAAAAGGCATCCACCCGCCCCTCCCGGTATTGTTGCTCATACACGCTGTATAATTGCGAGCCATGCTGATGGAAAGCGTCGACATGATACTCGTCATTCACCCAGAGCATAATGAGCAAGCTACAGGCAAGGCCCAAAGCGAGTCCCATTATATTAATAAGGGAAAAAGCTTTGTTCTTCCACAAATTGCGTACGGCGGTTTTGAGATAATTTTTAAACATAAGTCAAGATGTTTTTAAGTCAGTGGTGAATTGTGAATGGTCACTTGTGAATAATTAATGTCAATTCACTATTCACGCTTCTGCCCATTCACCATTGCCAATTCACAATATCATTCCGATCGCAGGCTGTTCACCGGGTTAGACACTGCTGCCCGGATAGCCTGGAAGCTCACTGTTATCAATGCGATCAGCACGGCTAAAAAGCCGGTGCCTATAAATACCCATATACTGATATTAATCCTATAGTTGTAACCCAGCAGCCATTTGTTCATTGCCCACCATGCAACAGGAGAAGCTACAAGAAATGCCAACGCTACCAACTTTATAAAATCTTTCGACAACAAACTCGCTATATTGGTGATAGAGGCTCCCAGCACTTTTCGCACGCCAATTTCTTTGAGGCGATTAGCAGCCATATAAGCGGCGAGGCCAAATAAGCCAAGACAGGAAATCAATATGGTGAGAATGGCAAATAAGGAAGCTAGCGTGCCAGTGAGTTTTTCATCTTCGAATTTTCGAGTATATTCTTTATCGATGAAATAAAATTCAAATGGATATGCGGCATTATATTTTTTAAATACCCTTTCAGCAATAGCTAAATTTTTTGCCGTGCCGTTGGCCTCATTGAGTTTAATATGAATTGCATTACCCCCATATTTGGGACCTTTTATCATAAAGGGCTTTATTGATTCATAAGGAGATTCAAGAATAAAATCTTTGATCACCCCTATGACATGCCACTTATCGGGATAGTCTTCAATGATCTGACCAATCGGGTTTTTAAATCCCATTACCTTCACAGTACCTTCACTGATCAGGCAGGCAGTGGAGTCTGAAGGGAAATTTTTTATATCAATATCTCTGCCTTCTACCAAATGCATTCCGGCCGTCTTCACCAGGTCTCCATCTTCCGTATAACGATTGATCTGTATTTTGGCATTCGGGTCCTTTCCCTGCCAGTTCAGGCTAATGCCAGAACTCCAGTTTTGTGTTAACGGGGCTTGTGTCTTAGATACAAACTTAGCCGCCCCAAGGTTGAGAAGATCATTTTTTATCAATTCATAGTTTTTGCCAATATCACCCTGGATAAAGACAAAGCCAAGGTTATTTTTATCATAACCCGTGTCTCTGTCCTGTGCATATTTGATTTGCTGTTCAATGATAATAGTACAAATGATTAATGCGATTGCAAAAGTGAATTGCAATATGACAAGTACTTTTCTTGGCGTGACTAAAGCATTTACTTTTTTAAATGCACCTTTTAATACGAGTGCAGGTTTAAAGGAGGATAAGAAAAATGCCGGGTAGCTCCCTGCGAGAATGCCGGTGACCAGGATAAACCCTATTGCAGCGATCCAGGAATAAATGTTACCGTAATCAATAAATAGATTTTTGGCTACAAGGCTATTGAATGAAGGCAGACAGAACTGCACAATGGCAATAGCAAGTATCCCCGAAATGAAGGCTAATAAAATTGACTCGGTAAAGAATTGTATAATCAGCGACCTTTTGAGGGCGCCGGCCATTTTTCGGATGCCAACTTCCCTTGCTCTTTTCTCACTTCTTGCCGTTGATAAGTTCATGAAGTTAATACACGCGATCAACAAAATGAATATCGCTATGATGCTAAAAACCCTTACGCGTTCAATACGGCCGCCAACTGCCTTGCCATTTTC
>DASXOT010000293.1:0-3475 GCA_036494065.1 Chitinophagaceae bacterium | reverse complement strand
CATTCGTATTTATTACACCCACATATGCGGCGAATAAAGCGAGAGCGGTCAATGCAGCAGAGGCAATAGCAAAACCTTTTCCAGTTGCAGCAGTGGTGTTACCTACGGCATCAAGTGTGTCTGTTTTTTGACGAACTTCTTTGGGCAATTCACTCATTTCAGCGATACCACCCGCATTGTCCGCAATAGGGCCAAAAGCGTCGATCGCCAATTGCATGGCAGTAGTTGCCATCATACCAGCGGCGGCAATTGCCACACCATAAAGTCCGGCCAGTGCATAAGAGCCATAAATACCGCCAGCTAAAACAAGAATAGGAAGTAATGTTGACTCCATGCCAACAGCCAAACCGCCTATTACGTTGGTGGCATGACCTGTTCCCGATTGCCTGACAATTGTATTAACAGGGCGCTTGCCCATTGAAGTATAAAACTCCGTGATCAAACTCATTAATGTTCCCACCACCAATCCCAAAGCGATCGCTCCAAACACCTGGAGTTTTGTGAACATAAATCCACGAATATAGAGATCACCCTCTGGCAAAATATAATCACATAAAAAGTAACTGGCAATAGCGGTCAATATGATGCTTCCCCAGTTTCCCATGTTGAGTGCTCTTTGCACAACACCAGTATTAACGGGTGCTGAATCGCTGATACGAACAAAGAAAGTCCCAATAATTGAAAAGACAATTCCCATACCGGCAATAAGCATTGGCAATAGAATAGGAGAGAAACCCATATAACCATCTGTTAAAGGACCATGGTCACCATTCGTTACTTCATGACCCAAAACAATAGTAGCAAGAACAGTCGCTACGTATGAACCAAAAAGATCGGCACCCATTCCCGCTACATCACCAACATTGTCGCCCACGTTATCGGCGATAGTTGCTGGATTGCGAGGATCATCTTCGGGGATCCCTGCTTCAACTTTTCCCACAAGGTCAGCGCCGACATCTGCCGCTTTTGTGTAAATGCCACCGCCCACACGGGCGAACAATGCAATGGATTCTGCACCAAGAGAAAAACCTGTAAGTATTTCGATCGCTCTTCCTACTTCATGAGAAGTAGAAACAGTTTCTGGAGCAAAGATTTTAATTAAAATAATAAATACGCCTCCTAGTCCAAGTACAGCCAAACCGGCAACGCCAAGTCCCATTACAGAGCCACCCGAAAATGAAACAGATAAAGCTTTCGAAAAACTGGTGCGTGCAGCATGAGTGGTACGAACATTAGCCTTCGTTGCCGCTTTCATACCAATGAATCCCGCCAATGCGCTAAGGAAAGCTCCAATAAAAAATGACAAGGCAATTGACCAGTGAGAAGTATCACTGCGACTGCCCATAATACCAAGTAGAAGAGCCACAATTACGGCAAAATATGCCAGTATTTTCCATTCGGCCCGCAAGAAGGCCATCGCGCCCTCAGCGATGTGATTGCTGATCTCTTTCATCTGTTCGGTGCCTGAATCCTGCTTTGAAACCCAACTGAACTTGATGAACATATAGATCAAGCCGAGTAAAGCCATTGCCGGCACGAGATAGATCAATTTATCCATAAGTGGTATCCTTAACTATTTAAGCATCTCACTCGAACAAAAACGTTCGGTGGCGGGCAAAGATAGGGGAAATGAGTTTTAAGGTCAAGCCGAAGATTCACCGATAATTACATTGCTTTCGAGACAATGTTGCAGGAAGAAAAATTCAAAATTGTTAAGGGGGATTGGGAAATTTTGGAATTGTAATTTCTCTATATTCTCCCGATTTTTCCCGCAGATCGCGCTGATTTTCGCAGACAAGCAAGAAAACATCTGCGTTGATCCGCGTAATCTGCGGGCGATTTTTGTTTTGCAGAAAGCTTCGATTCGCGTCAATTAGTATTTAGCGTTCATTGGCGTGAGTCTACCGTCAAAAAAGCCTCTCCTAAGTTCTCAATTATATCTGTTGCGATCATAGCTTCTTTTGAATATTTCTCAGCAGCAATATCACCCGCAAGGCCATGCAGGTACACACCGAATATCGCAGCTTCGATGGGATCATATTTTTGTGAAAGGAGCGCAGTGATAATTCCGGTCAACACATCTCCACTGCCGCCTTTCGCCATACCTGCATTGCCCGTATTATTAAAATAGTGTTTCCCGCCAGGTGTTATAATGGATGTGTTGTGCCCTTTTAGGGCAATCACAACATTCAACTCTTTGGCTTTCTGACGCGCTAGATTCAGTCGCTCAAAATCACTCTCTGTTCTGCCGAATAATCGTTCGAACTCTTTTGGATGTGGAGTAAGAACCGAATTTTCAGGAATTTTTCTTAATAACTCTTTGTTTTGTGAAATAATATTTAATGCATCTGCATCAAGCACTATAGGCTTACTATAATTATTAAATACCTGCCCGAGTAACTTTATAGTTTCAGAAGCTGTTCCAATACCTGGTCCAATACCAATAGTTGTAAATTTTGTAAGGTCCTCTTCAATATTTGTGACGAATGATGAGTTAAAGTCGGCAGTCACCATCGTTTCGGGAGCGGATATTTGCATGATATCATAACCGCATTTCGGAATATGACAACTTGTTAAACCCGCGCCGGATCGAAGACATGCCCTGTTACATAAAACAGCAGCGCCCATTTTACCATAACTTCCTGCAACAATGAGAGCATGCCCGAAATTGCCTTTATGAGCAAAAAGATTCCTGGGTTTATAAATGGCTGAAATTATTTCTTTGTCGATTAACTCATAATTTGTTTCAACGGAATCGTAATAATCGGGCGATAAGCCGATATCAAGCACACGAACATCCCCGACAAACGGTGCATTTTCCTGCATCAAAAATGCAAGCTTATAAATTTGAAAGCATAGCGTATAAGTAGCTCGCACTATACTTCCTTTACCCGACTGGTCCACCGGCAAGCCGCTGGGCATATCGATCGAAACTATTGTACAACCCGAACAATTGATATGGTCAACCAATTTAGCCGTTACTTCCCCGAGAGGCCGGTTTAGGCCGGACCCAAATAATGCATCGATGATGACTTCATTCCTATCAATTGCGGGGAATTGTTCTTCGGATTGAATAAACTTTATACCAACATCCGGGTATTGATGCAACCGCTCCAGATTTATTTGAAAATCTTCCGTACCGAGGTGTCCAAATTCTAAAATGAAAACCGAAACTGTGGATTCTCTTTGAGAAATCAATCTTGCAAGAGCCAATCCATCTCCGCCGTTGTTGCCCTTGCCGCAAAAAATGGAAATCTTTTTTCCCAGGAGATCGTTCTCGTCGATCCAATCAACACATTTCGAGGCTGCTCTTTCCATCAATTCGACAGATAAAACCGGCTCATTTTGGATCGTAAAGGCATCCCATTCGCGAATTTGACTGGCGTTGAGAATTTTCATACGATAAATGTACTATCGTTCGGAATTAAAATTAAATTTTTGAACCTATGGTAAAGGGCACTTAATTTGCATGTTT
>DASXOT010000292.1:0-5459 GCA_036494065.1 Chitinophagaceae bacterium | reverse complement strand
TGCTTCCACTGGTGAATGAGATCTATGAAAAAAAGAGAAACAAGCTAGGGGTCGATACGCTGCGTCCCTGGGATATTGATGCAGAGCCGGAAGGAATTTCCCCGCTCAATCCTTTTAAAACAGGTGAGGAGTTATTGAATAAAACATTACACTGCCTGGATGAAGTAAAACCCTTTTTCGCAGACTGCCTTCGCTACATGCAAAAAATGAACAGATTGGATCTTGAAAGCCGGAAAGGAAAAGCGCCGGGTGGTTATAACTGCCCGTTACCCGAAACGGGCGCTCCATTTATTTTTATGAATGCGGCCGGTCAAATGGGTGACGTCACCACGATCATCCACGAGGGCGGGCATGCGGTCCATTCTTTTCTCACGCACCCTCTGCAATTAACAGCGTTCAAAGATTACCCGATGGAAATTGCCGAAGTGGCAAGCATGAGTATGGAACTATTCAGTATGGATTACTGGGATTCATTTTTCGATAAAGAGGAGGAATTGAAACGAGCGAAAGAGTACCAGTTGGAGAGAGTGATTTCCATTTTTCCATGGATCGCAACCATTGATAAATTTCAACATTGGGTATACGAAAACCCAGGTCACACTGAAGAAGAGAGAGCATCAGCCTGGATGGAAATAATAGGCCGCTTCACTTCCTCTGTAGTTGACTATAGCGGTATGAATGAATATCGCCGGTACAGTTGGCAGCGACAATTACATCTCTATGAAGTTCCATTCTACTACATAGAATATGGCATTGCCCAACTAGGAGCTATTGGTCTATGGATGCAGTTCAAGAAGAATAAACAAGCCGCGCTGAATAACTACATTCAGGCTCTAAGCCTCGGTAGCACAAAGACATTACCCAAACTTTTCGAATCTGCGGGACTAAAATTCGATTTTTCACCTGCCTATGTTAGTGAATTAATGTCCTTCGTGCACGGTGAAATGAACAGCCTATAAACCGTGAAAATACCCGGAGCTGATATAAAGAATTTATCGAAATTTGGATTCAGAAAGCGATTTTAACGTCAATCGGTGAGAATAAATAATTAAAATAGCTACTAATCAGAGCCTTAACCTTAGTCCCATTGTTTCTACACTGGGGCTTTTTTATTGGGAGCAATTGCTGCAGGTTCCCTTTGCAACTACTTCGATCTCATTCGCTAAAAATCCTTTAGGCAACCTGATTTCGGGGACATGTACTTCTTCGAGGCAATACGTAATACCACATTGGAGACAGGTAAAGTGAACATGATTGTCCCGGTGATGACCTTCGGTACAGTTATTCTTGCAGAGCGCATAACGAACCGAATTATCAGTGGTTGGAATGATATGAATGATTCCTTTTTCGACAAAAGTTTGTAAGGTGCGATAAACTGTGACCCGATCAAATTTTTCACCGGCTTTCTTTTCAATATCGCCATGAGCCAATGCACCATTCACATTTAGAAAAAGATTGAGAATCTTTTTGCGACTTTCCGTTACACTCAAATTATTCCGTTTCAATATATCGTTAACCTCAGCTGTCATAGCAATTAGTTGATTTAGCCCTCGGTTTGCTATTCTTTAAGCAATCTTTCGGCTTCTTTTATTAATTGATCTATTTCATTTTTCTTCAACGAGTCATAAATTTTTACCACCTGCCCCTTCTTGTTTACAAGGGCCATTAACTGTGTATGCAAAAAATCATCATCCGCATTTACTATATTATTGTTAGGATCATCAATCTTGTAACTTATTCTTGCCTGTCGATACAAACTGTCTTTTCTTCCTGTCAAAAAAATCCAATTGGAAGTCGTCACTCCTATTGAGTCGGCATAATGTTTTAACTGCTTCACTGTATCGATACCCGGCATAGAAGTATGTGATAAGATCAAAAAATCCTTGTCAGTTTTAAAATGTTCATAAACTTTTTTTACCTCGTTATTCATGCGCGGACACACTGTTGTGCATGTTGTATAAAAATAATTGGCCAGATAAACTTTGCCCGCTACATCTTTTTGGGTAACTAATTTGCCGTCCTGGTTCGTAAAGGAGAAGGGTTGAACGTAACTGATGGGTGGTAATTTGGACTTGGTAAAACCAGGAATTACTTTGATCAGAACGATGTAAAATACAACTACAAGTAATGAAAAAAAAATGATATAAAATACAGTTTTCCTACGCATACTTAAAATTTCTGCTAAAGTTAGATTTGGAAAGACGAACTAAGGGTCTTAGAATTGTTATAAAAACGTCATTTCGCAACTAAGTTGCGGTAGCATTAACTTTGTATGGGATGAAGACACAGCTAAATTGGGATGCAGCAGGAGTTATAACTTCGGTGGCGTGTGCTATTCACTGTGCCGTGCTGCCACTGATTCTTACCAGCTTTCCGCTCTTTGGAGTTAATATTATCCACAACAATTTTTTTGAAGCAGGAATGATCGCTCTTGCATTTATTATCGGATCATTTGCTCTTTATCATGGTTTTCGACGCCATCATCATAAAAGTTTGCCTTTATTCATCTTTTCAGCGGGTTTTATTTTCCTGGTACTTAAAGAAATTTGGACTGGCTATGAAATATTGCTATTGATTCCGGCAGTCATACTCATACTCATGGCCCATTTTTTGAATTATCGTTTCTGTCGCAAAGCAAACCACTGTCATTCCAGCGATTGTAATCACTGAGCTAAATTAATTTTGGAATGGGGAAAGTATAATCGGGAAATTCGTGTAACCGGGCTTAAAGTTTACGTTTTGTCGATTTCCCAATTCCAAAATTCGTCAACTCAACTTTTACACAATTTTCCTTCTCTTTGCAAAAAACAAAAAATGAGAAGACTATTTTTTCTGCCACTTCTTATCACGTCATTGATCAGTTTTGCACAATCTAAAGACGAAATGAGCATTCACAAAATATTGGAACAACAAACTATCTCGTGGAACCAGGGAAATATCGATGAATTCATGAAGGGTTATTGGAAAAGTGATTCATTGATGTTTATTGGCAAAAATGGAATCGACCGGGGCTGGCAAAAAACTCTAAGCCACTACAAAAAATCTTATCCCGACACCTCGACCATGGGAAAACTTTCCTTTGACATCATTCTCGTAAAAAAACTATCGACAGAGTATTACTACGTCGTTGGAAAATGGATGCTCAAAAGAAACATCGGTGACCTGGACGGCTATTATAACCTTTTGTTTAAAAAAATCAATGGGCACTGGTTCATCATTGTTGACCACAGCAGCTAATATGAGAGGCAGAAGCCTGAAGTGTGATGTAAAAAAATCAAATCCCCCGCATTGATTCTATAGCTGATATACCATTTATTTTCTCCAGATGCGAAAAAAATAGTAAAGCAGTGCAAGCAGGCTAAATAAAAACCATACAAAGAAAAGAATATTGGAGATTGACAATTTCTTTTCGACAATGGCAAATCCGAAATACAGGCCGCCCAGGACATTTAATGCCATCCAAAGCAATCCTGCAAAAAGTGAGTTTAGTACCCTAAGCAGATACTTTTTGGTATCCGGTTCCATTCCCTGCGGCATACAAAAGCAAGGTACATCATTACTTAATCAATAGCTGACCAAATGCAGCCGAGTCGCCACTAAACACATCAAAATCGACTGGTGATAAAACGCCGTTTACTCTCCCGTTATCATTGTGTTGCCAGAAGACCCAATCTCTTTTTATACGAGGTTGTCGCGGCTGGTAGTAATGGGCCACCCACAAAGGATAGTCGTCAAAATCATTTCCAAGATTTTGTTTATAAAAATCTATGTTGGTATAGATAATAGGTTTCACATTATAATTCGTCTCAACAATACTCAGCCACTTTTTCATTTCTCCTTTTATGACGTCTTTTGAAACTCCATAGGTTTGTTCAACGTCCAAAACCGGCGGCATGTCGCCAGTTTCGAGATCGACAGTACTAATAAAATTTTCAGCTTGCATCCTTCCATCTTTTGTAGGTAAGAAAAAATGATAAGCACCCCTAATCATGCCCGCATCCTTTGATCTCCGCCAGTTTCGCCGAAACTGAGGATCAACATTACCAATACCCTCCGTAGCCTTAATAAAAACAAATCCGAGTTTTATTTTCTTAATCTGCATAGCGCTTACGGCATCCCAGGCAATTAACTGCTGATATTTTGAAACGTCAATGCCGTGTATAGGATATTCTTCAGGAATAGAAATGCCAAATTCCGGGTAGCGAACAAATCTTGCCCTTCCGTATAACCACCATTGAAAGCCAATATAGCCGGCGAGGATCAGTAAAGCAGCAAAAACAGTCAGAATTATTAATCGAAGTCGCCTTCTTTTTTTTCGTGAGGGCATGATTGAAGAAACAAGTAATTAATTTGGCAAATATAAACCCGGAAATGTCAGGCGACGGGTATGAAATTAAAATTCACAAACCCTATGTCTTACAACCAGATTAGTCAATAAGGCACTGTTTTCGCGATCTTAACAAGATTTTGGTATCTTGTTCTGACGAAATTTGCATTTTTGAATTTTAAAAAACCAAATCTTTTATGATGAAATCTATTTTTTTTACATTATGTATTTCCGCTGTTTTAATGTCTTGTGTCAGTTCGAAAAAATACAAAGGGTGCCTTGCCCGGTATGATACGCTTAGTACGAAATTGAATGTTATCCAGGGCGATTTGACTAATTGTAATACGGATAAGGATAACCTGACCCGCCAACGGGATGATCTCCAGGGTCAAAATGCAAATCTTAATAGCAAGATTGCCGATTTGAATAAGCAAATCGACTTTCTGAAAGAAAATAATACAACAGTGTTGAAACAGTTGCAGGACCTCTCGGTGGTTTCTTCCTCACAGGCTGAAAGCATAAAGAAATCGTTGGAAAATATCGGTAATAAAGATGCCTATATCCAGGATTTGCAAACGGCATTGGCCAGAAAAGATTCGCTCAACATGGCCTTGGTGATGAATCTGAAGGGCGCGATCGGCAACCTCGATGATAAAGACATTAATATTAAGGTGGACAAAGGAGTAGTATATATCGACATTTCGGACAAACTTTTATTTGCGAGCGGTCACTATGAAGTAGCGGCTAATGCAAAACAGGTGCTCGGCAAAGTGGCCGAAGTCTTAAAGGCTCAACCCGATATTGAGTTCATGGTGGAAGGGCATACCGACAATGTGCCTTATAAGAACGGCGTATTGCTTGACAACTGGGATCTGAGTGTAAAAAGAGCCACTGCCGTAGTTCGTATACTTCAAAATCAATATGGGCTAAATCCCACTAAGATGGCTGCTGCAGGAAGGAGCGAATACAATCCTATAGCGTCAAACGATGATCCCGATGGCAGGGCAGCCAACCGGAGAACCAGGATCGTCATATTGCCGCAACTGGACCAATTCTTTAAACTACTCGAACCCAGGAAAGGCTAAGACCTTTTATACGTTAAAAAAACCATCCTTATTTCTGGATGGTTTTT
>DASXOT010000291.1:0-2560 GCA_036494065.1 Chitinophagaceae bacterium | reverse complement strand
TAGTAACTCCCAATAAAGGAGCGCCAACAGTAAAAGTAAAGTCCGTGCCTGGCGAAGGATCAGCACCGTCGGAATTTATAATGATTCCAATAGCATAATATTCACCAGCGGTTGTAGCTAAAATACCATCAGTTCCCGGACCAGCTGGATCTCCATTGTTGCCTGCAATGTTACATGCTACCTCAGTCCATGTAGAATGATCAACAGGGCAAGAAATAGTAGGTGCTGTTGATCCAATATCATAAGCTACCCAATCGATATCCAGCGGGACAGCGCTCGCTCCCGGAGTGAATGTTTGAGTATAAGTACTTGCGGTAGGTGAAAAGAAGAATTGCCAAAAAACTTGTTTATAATTAAAAGGAGCATAACAGGTTCCGGGATAGCCATTGGGGAGATCGGCTAAAGCGTTATTTGTAGTTTGGACGCCATAATCAGCGGCGCACCCCAGGATTTTGCATGAATCTGCCTGAGAAAACTCTTTTCCATAAGAAAGTAATAGCAGAGCCAATAAAAAAGTAGAGATCCTTTTCATAAAAAATGTTTGAGATTTTGATAAAAACTTTTTTCATAGAAGCTTTTACAGGCTTCAGGTGATTATTGCCACAGACTATTTAGGAGGAGAAAATTGCCCTGTGTTTTTAAACGGTTTCGTAGGCAACCTGACCATCCTACAGGGGGGATTAGAAAAATCAAATATACTGTATTTGTATATTCGTTTGTTTGAATTTTGAAATATGGATTGGTTTAATTTTTAGGAAAATAAATGAGCAATCGGAAAATAATATGCAGCAAATGAAATGCCGAATATAAAATAAAATTAAAACGATCGGCGGAAGGCTGTTTTGACGTTGAAGTTTATTAATCATGGGCTGGGTAATCACCTTTCATCGACGAATTAATGGGCATTCGCAATCGATTTCGAAGATGTAGAAAAATATGCACGCAGGTTTTTGAGGTGCCAGGGTTTGGTTAGAGAAACTCCGGCGTCTGAACTCGCATTCCCGGCATAAAAGGCAACAAAACTCAAGTGACTTACGACTAATGATTTATCCCCGTCTCAGATTTTGGATAACCCTTTTTAAAAAGACGAAGGCTTACCAGTTTCGAAGCACAAATGCGATTAAGCGACCTGTAACCATTTATTTCATAATCCCTAATTTTACCGCTCATCTGTAAGAAAAACTATGCCTTCGAACGCGAACAGACAGTTTCTTGATTTTGAAAAGCCAATTAAAGACCTCATCGAAGAAGCCGAGAAATTGAAGCATACCGCCGAAAAGACAAAGGTGGATATGAGCGATGCCATTCAAAAACTGGAAGCGAGCATCCTGGAGAAAAGAAGGGAGATTACGCAGCAACTTACACCCTGGCAGAAGGTTCAGTTGAGTCGTCATCCCGACCGCCCGTATACTATGAAATATATTGAAAAGATGACGACCAATTTTGTGGAGCTATACGGCGATAGAAATGTGAAAGATGACAAAGCCATGGTGGGTGGGTTTGCGTCACTCGATGGACAAACGGTCATGATCATTGGTCAGCAGAAAGGGATAAACACCAAAACCCGCCAGATGCGGAACTTTGGAATGGCCAATCCTGAAGGCTACCGAAAAGCACTCCGGTTAATGAAGTTGGCAGAGAAATTCAACAAGCCTATAATTACGTTGATCGATACGCCCGGCGCATACCCGGGATTGGAAGCGGAAGAGCGCGGACAGGGAGAAGCCATTGCACGTAATATTTATGAGATGATCCGGTTGAAGGTTCCTGTGATTTGCGTAATTATAGGTGAAGGAGCAAGTGGCGGCGCCCTGGGCATTGGTGTTGGCGACCGTGTATATATGATGGAAAATACCTGGTATACGGTTATCAGCCCTGAAAGTTGTTCTTCGATTTTGTGGCGTAGCTGGGAAAAGAAAGAAGTGGCAGCAGAACAGTTAAGGCTGACTGCAGAAAAAATGCTGGGCTTTGGTCTTATAGATGGAATTATTCCTGAACCCGATGGTGGAACGCATTGGGATTATAACCAGGCAGCGCAAATATTGAGATCGTTTTTGCTGCCTGTCTTACAGGAATTAAAACAAATCCCACCCGATGAACGAATGAATCAGCGAATAATCAAGTTTGGAAAAATGGGTTTTTGGGAGGAGGCGGAATAGCATGTAAAATTCAAAATGCAAAGGTCAAAAGTAAAATTGCGGGTAAATGAATCTTTTTGACTCTTGAATTTTTAATTTTGACTTTTTAACTATTATGGTTTTGCAAGAAAAATTTAGAGGAACAGGGATTGCGATAGTAACTCCTTTCAATGCTGACGGAAGTATTGACTGGAGCAGCTTTCGCGGCCTTATTGATTTCTGGATTGATGGTGCTGTAGAATACCTGGTCGTCCTGGGAACGACGGGCGAAAGTCCAACCATTCATGGCGAAGAAAAGCAGGAAGTTTTCTCCTTCGTTAGTAAGGTAACGGCCGGGCGGATCCCGATCGTTGCAGGTATTGGCGGCAATGACACAAACGAAGTATTGCACGGATTTAAAACTTTTGATCTTAAAGGCTATG
>DASXOT010000290.1:0-5007 GCA_036494065.1 Chitinophagaceae bacterium | reverse complement strand
ATTCTATGTCAGCAACAACTTCATCCGCTATTGATTTTAAATTACCTTATAAAGTAAAAGATCTCTCCCTTGCGGAATGGGGACGTAAAGAGATCCGTCTCGCCGAAGCAGAAATGCCCGGGCTTATGGCAATCAGGAAAGAATACGGCGTCAACAAACCCTTAAAAGGGGCCCGTATAGCCGGCTGTTTACACATGACTATCCAAACAGCCGTATTAATTGAAACGCTGATTGAACTGGGCGCAGAAGTAAAATGGAGTTCATGCAATATTTTTTCTACACAAGATCACGCCGCCGCAGCGATTGCCGCAGCCGGCATTGGCGTTTTTGCGTGGAAGGGAGAAACACTGGAAGAAGCAGACTGGTGCATCGAGCAAACTTTATTTTTCGGCGGTGTTGACCGGCCATTGAATATGATCCTGGATGATGGTGGTGATTTGACAAATATGGTACTGGATAAGTATCCCGAATTAGTGCAATACGTGAGAGGAATTTCGGAAGAAACAACAACAGGTGTACATCGGTTATACGAAAGAATGGCCAAAGGAACGCTTCCTCTCCCCTGTATTAACGTGAACGACTCGGTTACAAAAAGTAAATTTGATAATAAATACGGATGTAAAGAAAGCCTCGTTGATGCTATTCGTCGCGCTACAGATGTAATGATGGCAGGCAAGGTTGCTGTGGTTGGTGGTTATGGTGATGTGGGCAAAGGTTCTGCTGCTTCACTCCGTGGCGCCGGCTGCCGCGTTATCGTTACTGAAATTGATCCAATCTGCGCTTTACAGGCAGCCATGGATGGATATAAAGTAATGAAGATGACAGATGCAGTGAAAGAAGCGGATATTGTAGTTACAGCATCCGGTTGCCGCGATCTTATTACAGAAAAACATTTTCGCAGCATGAAAGACAAAGCCATTGTATGCAACATTGGTCATTTTGATATAGAAATCGATGTGGCCTGGTTGAATAATAACTATGGTGATACAAAGGATACTGTCAAGCCGCAGGTTGATTTATACAATATAAATGGTAAAGAAATAATTCTCCTCGCGGAGGGTCGGTTAGTAAACCTGGGTTGTGCAACTGGTCATCCCAGCTTTGTTATGAGCAACAGTTTCTCCAACCAGGTGCTTGCGCAGCTTGAACTTTGGAGTCATCATAGCAAGTATGAAAACAAGGTGTACGTGCTTCCCAAACATTTGGACGAAAAAGTTGCAAGATTGCACCTTGCAAAGATTGGTGTTGAATTGGATGAATTGACAAATGAACAGGCGGGCTACCTGGGAATTCCTCAGAATGGTCCATTCAAACCTGAGCATTATAGATATTAGTAATCTTCGTCTTAACTGTAACAAGCCCTAATCACAATTAAATGGTTGGGGCTTGTTCGTTAGCAGAATTTCGGGGCAGCAAAACAAGACGTACTGCCCGGCAGATTTGACCCCACGCCCTTCATCATAATCCTTATATTTTAATAAATGTAGAATTGACAGTTATACACAGTGTGGGATAATTTTAATCGTGATGATTTGGGAGCTTCCATAATTTCATGTTTATTCATGACTAGCTAAGCTTTGAAAAATCGAATCCAATGAACTTTTATTTACGCAGAACTATTTTCCTGCTTTTCAGCGCTGCGGTTACATTTTCCCTTCATTCACAGGTAACCAATGTTTATACAGGTGCAACCACCTGGACAGTTCCAGCTGGCATTACTTCCATAACGATTAAAGTATACGGAGGAGCCGGCGGTATAGGCGGCGAAGACTGCGGCGCCGGCTGTTCAAACACTGCGGCTGGACCTGTAGGCTTTATTCTCGCCGATTTTAACGTGACGCCCGGTGATGTAATTGGAATTTATCCCGGGGGGAAAGGCGGTGATGGGATTAATAATGCCAGTGGTTCCGGCGGTGGCGCCGGTGGTGCGGCTACTTATAATACTTCCTATAACGGTGGTAATGGTGGTAATGCAGGTACATCAGGTTCTTCGGGTGGCGGTGGTGGTGGTGGTGGTGCTTCGGTAATTACTATTAATTCCACCATAATGATCGTAGCTGGCGGTGCTGGTGGCGGCGGAGGAATGGCGAACCAGGTGAATTCAGGCCAGAATGGAAGTTCAACTGTTTCTGCAAATGGCACATCTAATGCAGGTGGAAATGGAACGACACCGGGCGGCGACGGCGGTGGCGGTGGCGGCGGTGGCGGCGGACAGTTTGGTTCGCTGGGTGGAGGTGTTCATGCTGCCGGCAGTGAAAGTGCAGGCAATGGTGGATTTCTTGGAGGCAATTCAGTAACAGGTGCCAGCGCGGTTACAACAAATGGCAACGTTGCCTGGACAACTACAGGCCAAATTGAAATTGCTCACTTACATCTGCTGCCAGTAGGCTGGCTGAGTTTCACTGCTTCGAAACAGGGAAATGACGTACTGTTAAGATGGGGCACGGCAAGCGAACAGAATACCGAGGATTATGAAATACAGCGAAGCGCAGACGGCAGCAAGTGGAATAATATCGGGACAGTAACTGCAGCAGGTAATAGCAGCACGGTAAGACAATATAATTATACTGACCAGCAGCCAGCCCACGGAATAAATTATTATCGTTTGCTTCAGCGCGATCTGGATAATAACATAGCGTATAGCGATGTAATCTCATTGTCATTTTCAGCATCAGCAAACACACTTAAAATATTTCCGAATCCGGTTATTAACGGAACTGTCACCGTGAGTTTGAATGAAGCGTCTGTTATATCAATTTATAATAGTGTTGGTATTAAACTCAGGGAAAATGTATTTTCAGCAGGGAATCATCCAATCGATCTGTCACAGTTCGCGAAAGGAATTTACCTGGTAAAAGCCAATAACGATGCGGCATTGTTGGTAATTCAATAGGCAGTGGTCAGAGGTCAAGTCCATAATAGATAGGTATCAATATTGGACTCAGGAACTGACTAATGACCAATGACAGCTGACTACTGACTTTAATCATTGCCAATTCACAAGTCACTTCAGGATTCCTTCAGAAATCTAGTTTAACTTTTCTCCACTGCACTCTATAGTCTTCTCTTCGGTGCAACGAAGGTTCAAAAATTCATCCAACTAAATTTTATATGGTTAAGGATACACATGCCTTTGCTGAGCAACAATTAATGGCTAAGATATGGGAAGAGCATAAAAGATATAATGATGCTGTGTCAAACAAAAAAGATGGAGCCGTTATTGAAGAAATCCACAGGAAAAAAGAAGAACTTATAAAACAGCTCAAAGAACTACTGGAAAGCAGGCAAAAGATTTAATCAAATTCAAAATGTAAAAACTTTATTCTATTGATTTTTGAATTCAAAGCTTAACGCTGGCGGCTTATAGCTTATAGCTTGCCACAGCAGGAGATAATAATTCAGAAAGCCCTCATTTCGGTGAGAGCTTTTAGAAATCAGTCTTTATAGTAGGTTAAAGTTCTCCTGGTAACCTTTGTTGGTTTCCCTTTTTCATTATAGGTAGTTTGTTGAGTCCAATTTCCTTTATCGTCGAAATTGTCGTACTTGTAAGTCATTTTCTGCGTCTTGGTGGAATCTTTATCCCGGGTTGTTGATGTCTCCTCTGCCGGATCTCCTTTATCATTTACCTTGACTGATCCCTGGTAGGATATCTTCCCTGTGCTATCGATTGTTGTGCCACTCACAAAAACTGGCCCATCAAACTTATCATCCCAGGACGTTTTCACGCGTCCATTCATAAAATGCTCTTTACCGGCAGTGGTCATCCCATAATCATTCGTAACAAGGTCTGTGTAATAGCTGACTTGTTTACCAGTCGAATCATATGTTTTTCCGCCAACATATTTTCCATCTTTGACGTCCAGGACGAACTTGTCGGTAAGTTTACCATTACTCATTGTTTTCACTTCTGTCACATAGCCTGCAGAGTCATGATCAAATGTTTCTTCTTTATGAATGGTTCCGGCCGAGTCTCTCTCTGTGTATGATGTTATGTAACCTTTGTCGTCAAAATTATCTGCATAGACAACAGAGTCCATTTTACTTTTGCCTGTACTATCAATGGTAGAAGAAGTTTCCTGCAATTGCTGGACTTTTCCCTTGAGATTAAACGAGATCATGTCAGTATTCTTAGCCATGGATGAAGATTTGACCTCGCTGGAATTATTACAGGCAAAAAATACGCTCGAGATAAAGAGCGCCAACAAAAAATTTTTCATAACAGTTAGTTTTGGTTGAATAAAAATTTTGGTAAGCCGTTTGCAAGAAATACGTATTATTCTTTCGGAGGGTTTTTAATGAATAGATATTGGTGCAACGCCTGTAATTATTCTTTGATCATTGCCTTAATTACAGCTTCAATTTGCTCAGCATTCGGTTTGCTGAAATAATCGCCATCACTTCCATAGGCGGGACGATGTGCTTTGCCGGTAACTGTACGAGGTGCTGCGTCCAGGTAACGATAGCCGCCCTGTTCTTCCATTACTTTATTAAACATAAATGCAGCAGCTCCTCCCGGTACATCTTCGTCTACAAAAACAATTCGGTTTGTTTTTTTGAGCGATTCGAGAATTTTATGATGAATATCAAAAGGCAACAGAGTCTGCACATCAACAATTTCGCAACTGATATCCATGGCTTCTAACATGTCTGCCGCTGTTTGAGCGATGCGGAGCGTGGAACCATAAGACACTATAGTAACATCATTTCCTTCCCTGATTATCTCCGGCACGCCAAAAGGAACGGTAAATTCAAGGAGGTTAGAAGGGAGTTTCTCTTTCAAGCGGTATCCATTCAGGCATTCGATCATGATGGCTGGTTCATTGCTTTGCAGTAACGTATTGTACATTCCAATCGCTTGTACCATATTTCTTGGTACACACACATGCATACCTCGCAACGAATTTATCACCATTCCCATAGGAGAACCACTGTGCCAGATACCTTCAAGCCGATGGCCTCTTGTACGAACAATCAATGGGCAGCATTGCTGTCCAAATGTACGGTAGT
>DASXOT010000289.1:0-8174 GCA_036494065.1 Chitinophagaceae bacterium | reverse complement strand
TATCGTCGTTGATCTTATAAATGACTCCATGAATACCGGCGATTGTTACTATTTTATCACCTTTTTGTAGTTTCTGATGAAAGTCTTTTGTTTGTTTGGCCTTTTTTGCCTGGGGCCGTATGAAGAATAGCCAGAATACCAGGATGATTAATGGGAAAAATATCAGCGGACCAAAAGCTCCGGCTCCGCCCGAACCAGATTTGCCAGATGAGGCGTTTGGATCGACACACGAAGAAAGACTCGCTACAACAATTGCTGCTAGATAATAAAACTTTGATTTCATTTTTAGTTGATTTAAATGTGGCCTGTGCTGAGAAATTTATTTATTGATGATTAGCTCTTTTCCACTACGATGTGAAATTTTAGTTCCTGGTGTTTGCTGCCTTTTGTATTGGCAATTACAAATATTGATTTGTTGTTTGTTCCCGCATGACCTTCGGTAGAAAACTTCGCCTTGATCGTCCCGATCTGCCCCGGTGCAAAAGGTTCTTTGGGTTTTTCTACCACCGTACATCCGCAACTGGCCGACACATCTTCAATCACCAGGTTTTTATCACCGATGTTTTTAAATTTATATGCGATCTCGACTTCTGGCCCTTCCTTAATGGTTCCGAGATCCTGGTAAACGGAATCGATCCACTGCATGCTTGTAAAGTTGGCGGTGTCTTTTGTGGGATCCAGTGGTTGTTCGCCAGCAGTTTTACCATTTCGCACCTGGCAACTTATAAAGCCAATAACAACAGAAGCAATAATGAACAGTTTTTTCATACTGTTAATGGATAATTTTTTGAAAGATGCAAAGGTAACTGTTTCTATTACGAGGCGGAAAGTATTTTGAAAGTAAATTGGGAAATCGGGAAATTTTGAAAACTGAAATTCAATTCCCCGATTTCCCTTTTCCCAACTCCTGCGATGATTTTTTAAAATCCACTTTATGCATTTTTCCGTCTTGTACAAATTCTTTGTGAATGTTGTCGAGAATTCCATTTACAAACTGACCACTTTGAGGGGTACTATATTCCTTGGCCAGGTCGATGTACTCGTTTATAGTGACTTTAGGAGGGATTGTTTCAAAATAAAGAAACTCAGCGACTCCCATTTTCATCAGGATCATGTCCAGCAAGGCGATTCGCTCTGGGTCCCAGTTTTTCAATTTTGGTATTACAAAACTTTCCAGATGCTCTGATTTTTCACAGACTGTTTGTAGAAGTGTTTTCGCAAAATCCCATTTTTCCTGGCTGATCATTTCTTTAAAATTGTAAGTGCCGGGTTTTTGCAAATAATTTACAAGCAATTGTATTACCATTTCGCCATCGTCATCCCAATTGCTGAAATTTTCTTCGATGTGGGATAAAAAACTTTCTTTACTTAATAAAGATTTTTCAAGAATAAACTCTAAAATTTCCCTTTCTTCTTTTTTGTCCTTATTAGGATGCGAGATATACGTTTTGTATTCCTTTGTTTCTATCAGTTCCTGGTAAATTCTTTTAATGAGTTCCTTGTCTAACAATGCTGCCGGCTTGTCTTTGTTGATAAATTCTTTGAACGAAGTATCTGCTAAAATCCTGGCCAGTATTTCATTGCCTGCCAATTTCGTGCTTACATGAAGGTCGTCATAAGTGGGCAAGTGTTTGCTCGCACGGGTATGTGCATTTATTTCAGCGTACCGGGCAACTTCAGATAAAAAATAGGTGAGATAAATAAACAATTGTCTCGTCTGGTCGAAATGCTTTTGTAATATTTTGACAGCATCGGCGGATTTGGTTTCGTTTTCTAATGCTGCAATAGTGTATAGGGTTTGCATCACCTTCACCCGGATATTTCTTCTATTGATCATGTTCGCAAAGAACTTTTGAGCGACGAATATAGCGAATAGTAAAGCTCATTCAATGACAGCTGGATTAAATTTTAGGTGTTGTATTAATTTATTTTTTTGAACTTTTTGGGATCAATGTCCAAAAGTTCAAAACCCGTATTGTTCCAATAAAAATGCCACCACTCCGTTTCCAGCTGTTTGAAACCGTATTTCTCCATCACAGTTTTTAAAAGCAGACGATTTTGCTGCACTTCTATTGGTAGATTTTTGAAGTCGGGATGTGCAGTATCTGAAAAATTGTCAAAGCCAGTGCCCATGTTTAGTTCTTCGCCGGTTGCACTATCAACAATGGTAAGATCAATAGCAATTCCTTTGTTATGCCCGCTCCCTTTTTTAGGATCCGCTACGTACCGTTCATCTTTTATCGGCTCCCACATTTTCACGGTTACGCTATAAGGCCTGTATGCGTCCCAAATTTTTAGTAATAATCCTTTTGTCCTTAACTCTTCCTGGACTTTGCTGATTGCCATGGCCGCAGGGAGTCGCAAAAAGGTTATGTCTCCCTCATGGTACAATTGCCTGTGCATAAAGTTGTTGGTAGTTGCGTAACGAAGATTATATTGAATGCCAGGGGCAAATGTTTTTAACTCTACCATTTTCTTTGAACTATCCTGTCGTAGCGAATTCTTATACTCTGAGATTTTTTTTATCACCGTCAATTTTTTTTGCGAATAGGAGGGAATCCGTAACGGCACCAAAAAAATGCTGATGGCAATTATTCGAATGTTAAAACGATTTGTTATTTTGGCGGCCATACCACCATGATTGTTCTAATGAAATTAACTATAAAAGTGCATAGACAGCTTATTTCCCGGCCGAGACCGGCACGCATAATGATTCTTTGTGCCGCAGCGATCCTGGTCTGTTTTTTCTATGCATGTAACAATAGTAAACCCACCCCACCACCGCAACATGAGCTTGTGACCACTCCTGAACAGATGAAAGAAAAAGTTCCGGAAATTATCAAAAAGATAATAGATCAAATCGATGACAACGGTGAAAGGATTGATTCCATAACCGTGTTGCAACCTATGTCTCTGCAATACTTATATGATAAAAATGGCGACGAAGCTAAATGGAGCAGGGATACGAGTTGGACTGCTGGTGGCAAAGCATTGATCAAATTCATTGGAGATTCCAGGCTGTATGGTCTATTTCCGGAAGACTATCATTATAATACTATTCTATCCATCGATGAGAGGGTTACTAATACGGAAGACAGAAAAGATGCCGTCTTATGGTCAAAAGCTGATTTATTACTTACAGATGCTTTATTGCAAATCATCAAAGATGTGAAATTGGGTCGCTTACAAAGAGATAGTATTAGTCTTCGTAGCGATTCAATGTTGTCAAAAGAATTTAACGAGCAGCAGGTTGACAAGATTGTGCAATCTATGACTGTTGCCAGGTTTATTGACTCACTTGAGCCGGTGTCATCCGATTATCGTGCACTGAAAGAAGGGATTAAAGGTTTCCTGGACAGTGCTCAATTTAAGAATTACACTTATATTCCTTATCCCATTAATGATTCGGCCAAATTCAAAACTGCCTTACAGGCGAGATTATTTGAAGAGGGCTTGACGGATTCAGTCACGGAAAATTTTGATCCTTCAAAAATTTCAAAAGCGATAAAAAAATACCAGGAAAAGAAAAAGTTGACTGCAGATGGAAAGGTAGGTGGAGAAACGATTCGCTCATTAAATCTTACCGATAAAGAAAAATTTATCCGGATTGCACTAAGCCTGGATAAGTACAAAATGCTTCCTGATAAAATGCCGGTCAAATATGTATGGGTGAACCTTGCGGGCTATTACATGCAACTCAGAGATAGCGACTCCGTTAAGATCAATTCAAAAGTTGTTGTGGGTAAGCCGTTGACTCGCACACCCGAATTAACCAGTGCCATCTCCGAAATGATCACTTATCCACAATGGAGCGTACCACAGAGCATTATTATTAAGGAATTTCTTCCCGAATTGAAAAAGGACGCCGGTTATTTGGCCAAAAAAGGGTTTAGCCTGCTAAATCAGAAAAATGAAGAAGTGGATCCGTTTTTTGTGGATTGGTCAAAGTATAAAAAAACTGTTCAGGGCATACCCTACAAAATAGTGCAGGGAAGTGGTGACGACAACGCTTTGGGCGTGATGAAATTTAATTTTCCCAATAAATACGCTGTATATCTTCATGATACCAACCAGCGATATCTTTTCGCGCAATCAACAAGAGCTTTAAGTCACGGCTGCGTGCGTGTGCAACAATGGGAGAAATTGACCGACTATATTCTAAAAAATGATAGCGCTTCCGTTAAAGCCGGTGGAACTAGGTCATTTATCAAGGCAGATTCGGTTAGCAGCTGGCTTACACGAAAAGAAAAACATTTTATACCTGTTCGAAATAAGATACCTGTATTTATTCGTTATTTTACCTGTGAAGGCCACGATGGAAAAATAATTTTTTACGACGATATTTATAATGAAGACCAGATGTTGGGGGAACGATACTTTGCAAAAAAGATAATGATGCCGGAGACTGAGGTAGTACAGAAGTGATGTAAGAGCCGTCTCGTTAATAGGTGAGGTATGTGGTTCAGCCAGGAGTTTATCGACTCGTAAATATTTACTACATATAAATCCTATCTAATGAAAAAATCTCTTATTTACGTGGTCCTTCTTATTGGCAGTGCAGGGCGATCGCCGGCCCAAGATATGAAGCCGCGAACGGCTTCAATCAAAGCACCAAAGGTTCTATATGGCACTGCTAGTTTTTATGCCAATAAATTTGAAGGACGAGAAACGGCAAATGGTGAAATCTTCAGTCAGAAAAAAATGACCGCAGCCTGTAATGTTCTGCCGCTGGGTACCTGGGTGAGAGTCACCAATTTACACAACGGGCGATCGGTAGTGGTAAAAATAAATGATCGGCTACATTACCGGATGAAAAGAGTGGTAGATCTTTCAAAGGCTGCCGCTCATGCTTTGAATTATCTTGATGGGCTGATAAGAGTAAAAGTAGAAGTGCTTGGAAAGAAAAAGCCAAAATCTTAAAGTGCATAACAAACCAATAAATTTTTTTCAGATATTGAACTTAGCCGTTATTTTTGTTTAGCTTAAACCAAACTACCTGTTTATGAAGAAATTATCGGCCTTTGTGTTTGCTCTTTATTGTTTGAGCAGCACAGGGATAAGCCAGACTACTGATGTTATCAGGCAGCCCTCGCTCGGAATCAATTTTACTCTTACTGATTTTACAACAGCTAACCTTATCCGCACACGATCATTATCGTCGGTGATCCGGGATAAGCAATGGGCTAAGTTAAAAAACATGGCAGCAGGTATAAGTGTGAACTATGCAAAGGGTCTTACAACCTTCATTGACTTTTCCGCAACTTTAAATGGCACTTTCCTGGAATACCCCTTTCGTAACCGGCCGGCATCAACCGACAATGATTTTTTAATGGAAGCAGATGCCTCGGCCAATTTTAAACTTGTGCCGGAAAATTATATTCTTATTCCTTATGCTTCCGCCGGCATCGCCGCACAGATGTACAAATCTTATTACGGTGCTTCTGTTCCATTAGGTATTGGGCTTCGTGTCAATTTATTTAAGGATGCCGGAATTAATATTGCCACGCAATATCGCATCCCACTTAATTTCGAAACGTCTAATTATCACTTTTTTTACAGCATTGGTATTTATGGGCTCATTAATGAGAAGAAAGAGGAAGTTAAGCCTCCGCCCCCTGTACCGGCTGAACTGCCAAAAGATAGCGATGGTGATGGAATAACAGATGATAAGGACAAATGTCCGACAGTTCCCGGAGTTGCTAAATACGATGGATGTCCTGTTCCTGACACCGACAAAGATGGCATAAACGATGATGATGATAAGTGTCCGACAGTTCCGGGGGTTGCCCGTTACAATGGTTGTCCTATTCCAGATACGGACAAGGACGGCATCAACGATGAGGAGGATAAATGCCCAACTGTTCCAGGAGTTGCACGTTACCAGGGATGTCCTGTTCCTGACACGGATGGCGACGGTATCAATGATGAGGAGGATAAATGCCCGACAGTGCCAGGTGTTCCCGAAAACAACGGTTGTCCGGCTATCAAAGAAGAAGTGAAAAAGAAAGTGGATTACGCTGCGCAGAATATCCTGTTTACTATCAATAGTTATAAATTATTGCCAGCTTCAAATAAAGGGCTGAATGAGGTGATTAAGATACTTCAATCCGATGCTGCCCTTAAGCTTTCGATCGATGGGTACACGGACAATACAGGCACACCCGAAAAAAATCAGGCACTAAGTGAAAGCAGGGCCAACGCCGTCAAAGATTATTTTGTGAAAAACGGAATTGATGCAAGTCGATTGAGTGCAACGGGGCGCGGCCAGGATATGCCGATAGCTGATAATAAAACTGCAGGGGGGCGTAAGAAAAACAGGAGAGTGGAAATGAAATTGGGCTATTAACACATCAAAGATCTATAAGTGAAAAGCGCCATTAAGCCGGCGCTTTTTTGTTTTTTACAGTTCGATCAAACCAACGATTTTTTCCAGGTAATGCTGATCGATTTTATCGAATTGATCAACATGGATGCTATCCGCGTCCAGTACCGCTACTACTTCGTGATGGCGAATCGCCGGAACGACAATTTCGGATCTTGATAAACTGCTACAGGCAATGTGACCCGGAAATTTTTCCACATCAGGAACAATTAATGTTTGGGCCTTTTCCCAGCTTGTGCCACAAACTCCCTTGCCCTTCCGTATTCGTGTGCAGGCAACAGGTCCCTGGAACGGAGCCAATACCAATTCGTTTCCTTTGACAAGGTAAAAACCAACCCACAGCCAATTAAATTGTTCCTTCAATGCTGCAACTACATTTGCAAGGTTGGCCACAAGATCGGTCTCTCCCTCGAGTAAACCTTTTATTTGAGGGATCAGTGATTCGTACTGTTCTGTTTTAGAACCTGTGTTGATATTCAAATCTTCTGACATGCTGCAAATATATTTCAACTGGAATTGTGTGGACGATAGTCAACTAGTTTTCATACTGATGATGGTCGAAACACAAAATGATCATCGTCGGTTACGGATACGACTTAACGAAACAGGCGTGATTCCGAGATAGGAAGCAATGTAGTGCTGGGGAATGCGCTGTAGTATCTTTGGTTGATTTTTTATCAATTCTTTATAGCGTTTTTCGGGGTTGTCTTTGATCCTGGAGAGAAAGAGTTTCTGGTAAAAAATAAGACGCTGAAATATATTTTCCTCGACCTCCCTGTAAACAGCAGGCGAATCATCCAGCATAGTTTGAAAATCCTTTTTCGTGATAGTTAGAATTGTGCATGTTTCAATGGTTTCTATATTGAACAAACTCGGCACCCCTGTTTTAAAGCTTTCAATGGAAGAGATTCCTTCTCCCTCGAAGAAGAATTGAAAGGTAACGTCTTTCCCGTTGTTGTTAAACCAAAGTCGCATCGATCCTTTCTCAATGTAAAAGGCTTTTCCTGACACCTCACCCTCACGCAGAAGAATTGTCCGGGCGGGAACTTCTTGTTCTTTGAAGAACTGTTTGAATTGGTTCCAATCATCCGACCTGTCCGACAATTCACCAGGCATTTTGATCTATTTATTCTTTTTCTTTTTTGTTGCGGTTTTTTTGGCTCGCTTAACGGGGGAAATCGATTTGACAATTGTTTTGCCTTCCATGATTTGTTTCGCATCCTTCACTTTGGCCAGGGAATTGGCATAGGCTTCTTTTACGAGTTTCTTGATGTAGGTCTTTGGGAAATCGGTTTTAGTTTTTACAAGAATGTACCGGTATTGATTTCCTTCGCCGATCAATCTTTTTTCGGGATCGGAAATTTCGTTGCCCCAATAAAAACCGAAGTGGACATTCTTGCTGGTTCGTCCTACAGCGATAGAACAAAAAGTGTGATTCACCCGATCTGTGGGTGACCATCCGAACGCCAACGCGTTGTAGTTATCGTAAATGAGTTCATTGGCAGAAGGATAAAGATCCCAGGCAAACTCTCTTAGCCAAAGCACCAACTCAGTTATCTCGGCGCCAAAGGGCTTTAAAAATTTCAAAAGGTCTTTTGTTTGATCTTTACTCATTTGGTTGGTTTAGATTTAATTTTCCTTACTCCAATCCTTTAGTTTTTGTGGCGCCTCACTTCCATCTTCGGAATAAATTTTAACGTGTCCATTTTCTCTTAGTCCTGCATATAAAATATTTTTTGTGAGATCCGCCATGATAACAGCACTTGGATCTCCACCACTATGGGTCTGCATA
>DASXOT010000288.1:0-3166 GCA_036494065.1 Chitinophagaceae bacterium | reverse complement strand
CTTCCGAGGGACGCAAAACTGGAACCCCCATCCTCTGACCGGTAATAATTATTATTTGTTGTTGACGCAATTTGAAGTTGCCCATCGGTCTGATGAATATGCGGAATTCCTCCATCACCACCTACAACAGGGTTGGTAGCACCAAGTCCCGCTGCATTAAACTGTTGAGTATTGTTGTCCTGGGCACCTGCTAAGAAATAATTGGCATTTGTTGGATGAAAATCGCAGCCATAAAATTGAGTGGCATCGAATCCATTATTTTTCTCAGTAAAGGTTGGCGTAGCATTTGTCATATTCGAGGAGTAATAAATCCCCCCATCGTTACCGATCAGCAATCTTGATGAATTAAAATATACCAATGCATGTTGATCCACATGCACCGATGAAGAAGTAGAAATCGTTGTCCAGGTACTTCCTCCATTAGTAGATCGCGCTAATTGAATTCCGCCTACGACCACAATATCGGGATTTGACGGATCGACAGCGGCAATGAGATCATACCATGTTTGTGAATTTGTACCATTATTAAGAGAGCTCGGCGCGGTGAAAGAAGTCCAGGTGCTTCCTCCATTATCGGATCTGTAAACATTGTGCACTTGATCATCAGCACTATCCTGCAACATCAGGTAAAGTCGCTGAGGATTCGAAGGTGCAATTGCCAATTCACCGCGATAAGTTGTTTCGGAATGCGTTGGTGTAATGTCCTGCCAGGTACCGGCTGCCCCTGTATTGGCCCCGTGAATAGCGAAACTCGATTTTAGCACCATGGTAGGCGTAAATATTCCAAGTGTGGCATACACATCTCCATTTGAAGCTACTTCAAGATCGGCGCCCCTGCCGGTAGTATACGGAAGATCGGTTAATGGTATGCCCAATACTTGTGTCCATGTGGTGCCGCCATCTGCAGATCTTTTTACGCCTCTGCTAAATCCTGTGAGATTACGAAGTGAAGCATAAATATTTCCATTGTTATCTATCGCGAGGTCCTGCACATATTCAAATGTAGAATCCGCCGGAGTAGTTTTTATAGTAGAAGGCAAAACGCTCCATGTAGTGCCGCCGTCCGTACTTTTAAATATTCCAGCACCTCGCACAGCATCAACATTAAACCATCCTTCACCTGTGCCGGCATACATTATATTTTGATTGCTGTTGTCCTGAACCAGGCAAGTGATTGCCAGGTTGGGTAAAAAATCATTTACGGGTGTCCATGTCGCAGAGGGGCTGTTGAAATTTGTAGTCTTAAAAAGTCCGCCGCTCACTGAGGCTGCAAAAACAGTGCTGCCCGTTGCATCCCGCTTATCAACCAGTATCGCCCTGCTTCTGCCACCGATATTGTTTGGACCTCTTTCCGTCCATGCAAGATTGCTGGTCTGGAAGCTACGCGCAGTCCTCATAAGATTTGCTGCAGTAATTAGTCTCTGGGTGGGAACCATATTTAATGCCGGATCGCGTGTCATTAAAAACTCCTGGTGAACCGCCTTGGCAGTATTGTCCATTTCCAGCTTTTCACCTTCATCCCCGGAATCCTTAACGTGTCTACAGCCACTCATTACCAATCCCACAACATACAATCCTGTGAGCATAAGAACTGCCAAAAAGAACTTCGTTCGCATAAGGGCACTCTGTTTGTTTAAAACCATTTATCTTTTTAAATTTTTCTTTGTAAACTACAAATTGATACTTAAATCTATCTAATAAAATAATTGATGAAAAGAAATTTACTGATTTTTCTTTTTTTTGCAACCGGACTGGATATATACGGGCAGCCGTTGATAAAAATTCTGGCATTTGAGCAGGTAAATTTACCTGGCACAGTTCCTTCCGCTGTTAAAGATGAAAACGGAAATGCGGTTAAAAAGGCGGCTGCAAAGAATAATTATTTCCTGTTCTTATCTTTTAGGAAAACCACCCATATCCGGCCACTTGAAGTATTTATAAAAGGAACAGCGTTCCGTATTAAAGAGACAAGACTGCGCGAAACGCCTGTTTTGTATATAGACAGCACTGTTAGAAATAATCCTCTTAAAGCGGTTTTGGTTCCCGCAGCTGAAAAGAATGTGATTGAATTGATAATAGAAGAAACAACATCCCAGCCGGAACGAACCTCTTCTATTCAAAGGTTATCACTGAAAAATGATATTGTCGTTTCTTATATATGGAATAAGAAAAAATATTTTGCTGCACTCAGAAATCTGGCAAAATCAACACCGGTAAATAATGAATGAATTTGATTACTTAACCTGTTGGTTAAAAGATCCACTATTCTTTTTTTGCAAAGCAATTTCACCCACGTCGACTGTTTGTCCATCTTTCACATTAATATTTTCCAGCACTGCATCTTTATATGGTTCTACTGCATCAATTACCACTTTGTAAATTCCTGGCTTGGCCTCAAAACTGAATGCCCCATTGATGATATTTGAAGTAATCGAATCATGACCACTTACCGCGCGGGCAGTGTTTGCAGCACTCACCGGGTTAATTCTTCCTACAATGGAAGTTTGATTTTTGCTCTGAAATGCGTAAATGCAGATTACGCTCAAAACGAGCAGCGATAGAATTGCTATAAAACGTTTCATAACTAGGCTATTTTATTGTTATTAATATTTATTAAAATAACTGCCAATCACCGTGCCAAGCAGTAAACAATATGATTTGGAGATTAACCCGCTGTTTTTTACATTACTAAAAATTTATACGAATGGCCTTACAACCATGGCGCAGAGGAATTGTCACCCGAATCGAAGATGAAACATATAATACAAAAAGATTCTGGGTGGCAATACCTGAACTGGAAACATTTGATTTTAAAGCCGGGCAGTTTGTAACCCTTGATCTTCCAATTCACGAAAAGCCCAACAAACGCTGGCGCAGTTACTCCATCGCGTCATGGCCAAACGGAACAAACGAATTTGAATTAGTAATTGTATTAATGGAAGGCGGTCTTGGGACAAAATATTTATTTGACGAGATGAAAGTGGGAAGTGAATTAACGGTTCGTGGTGCGCAAGGTGTTTTTGTATTGCCTGACCCCATTGAAAAAGACCTTTTTTTTATTTGCACAGGCACGGGCATCGCGCCATTTAGAAGCATGCTACACTATATTGATGAGCACAATGTTCCTCACAAAAAAATTTACCTGGTCTTTGGAACCAGAACGAAG
>DASXOT010000287.1:0-1771 GCA_036494065.1 Chitinophagaceae bacterium | reverse complement strand
GGAGAGATATTGATGTCGGGGTAAAACGAAGAATAAAGCGATTTGACCAGCCCTTCAAATCCATTAAACACGCTTAGTACAAGAATCAATGCCGCTGTCCCTATGACAATGGCTACAATACTGATCCATGCAATGATATTGATGGCATTTGTCGATTTCTTTGCTTTGAAATATCGCCACGCAAAAAGAAAATGCAGTAATCTCAATTTGAAGATTTATTATTTAAGAACCAGGCCAAGGTATTCACCGTTCGTCAAGATTCGGAAGCCTTATCATCCTTTCGTTCGTTACTGATTTGTCTAAGCAATTCTTCCATTTTAAATACCTGGTCCAGCGTGTCATCTCTGAAGTATTTTATTTCAGGGATCCGGCGTAATTGCTGTCTTACACTATTACCCAGTTCCCTCTTGATCTCGCCAGATCGTTCTTCGATCTTTTTTAACGATCCCTTTGCATCAGGCACTTTGAAGAAACTTAGGTATACTCGTGCTTCGAGAAGATCTGGCGTAACTTTCACTGAAGAAATGGAAACCATGCCTCCATCTATCATACTGAGGGCAAATTTTTGAAATATTCTGTTCAGTTCTTCCTGTATCAAACTGCCCACCTGCTTTTGCCGTTTTCCTTCCTGCATAAATAACAATTAAAATATTCAACAACTACAATTTAAGACTTTCATATCCGTCATCCTTTGTAAAGCACATTGGGTGATTACCGAACGTCCGAAGCGTTCCATGCGATGCTGTAAAATTAGTTACTTTGCGCCTTTATGAGAAGTTTAGCAACGGTCTTTCAATATATTAAACGTTATCCTGCTTTAGTTGGTCTTTATTTTTTCTTTAACATCCTTTCAGCTGTTTTCTCTCTTGTTTCCCTGGTAATGCTCGCGCCTTTCTTACAGGTAATTTTTAAAGTCACGGATTCCATTAATAATCAAATTACCAGCCGCTTCGCGATCGGGCCTATCGGCACTTTTTATGATTGGCTGACACAATTAGTTAACACAAATGACGGCAAAGTGAAAGCCCTTGCGGCTATCTGTGTCGTTGTGGTAATAACAATTACTCTGAAGAATGTATTCGCTTATTTGGCCCTATATGTTTTAAATCCCATCCGCAACAATATCATTAATGATATGCGTTCGGATATGTTTCATAAAATTCTCAACCTGCCTATCGGCTATTTTAGTGAACAGCGTAAGGGAGACCTCATGAGTCGCCTCACCAACGATCTTAGTTCAATCGAATATTCAACAATTAGCTTTTTAGAGGTTATTTTTCGTGAACCAATCACGGTGCTTGTATTGATCATTTCCATGATAAAACTAAGCCCGGAACTTTCTCTTTTTCTTCTTTTCTTTCTTCCAATCATCGGCTTTGTCATTGGCCGTGTCGGACGATCATTGAAGAAGGTATCCGGAAGAGTACAGGAAAAACTGGGTTCGATCCTTTCTATTATTGAAGAAACGATCGGAGGCATTCGCGTACTAAAAGCTTTTAATGCCGAAACACAGCAGTCAAAGAAGTTTTATGATGAAAATCAAAAATTGTTTTATATAAAAAATAAGGCAAACAGGCGACGCGACCTGGCTTCGCCCGTTTCTGAAACCATGGCGATCGCAGCGGTCTGTTTTGTCCTCTGGTACGGAGGACGGATGGTATTGCGGGGAAATGGTTTGAGTTTAAACGGAGGTGACTTCCTCACCTTCATTGCGATATTCACGCAAATCATTCCTTCCCTGAAAATGTTTTCCCAGGCATTCTATAACATC
>DASXOT010000286.1:0-3273 GCA_036494065.1 Chitinophagaceae bacterium | reverse complement strand
GTCGTAACTATTTACATTTTGCAGACCATGTTCTTTGCCATATTCGGTATTCCGGCCTGTTTTTATCAGTTGTTTCAGTATGCCTTCCTGGTCCTCTGTGGCCGATAGCATATCTTTACGCACACCTTTATATATATAGGAAGCGAAGGGCTTTGCTAAAAATGATTTGATTTTCATCCGAATTAGCTTTCATTCCCGACGATTGGCGCAATTATGGCGCCTACCGCATTTTAAGGGGACACAAATATAGTTGAAGGAATGATTGCCTTGCCGGTTTAAGGACCTTAAAACTTGGGTTTTCTGTTTGCGGGATGGAAATTAACCCCTACCTTTGCCTCCCTAATTTTCAAATATATGTTCGCAGTCGTAAAGATCGCCGGTCAGCAATACAAGGTAGAAAAAGACCAGGTTTTATATGTACCTCATTTGGGTGGCAATGCCGGTGACAAAATTGAGTTTGCCGAAGTATCGTTAGTCGATAAAGAAGGAAAGATATCGCTTGGAAAGGATATAAAGGCGAAGATCAAAGCTGAGATTGTAGATCATGTAAAAGGCGATACTGTGATTGCCTACAAACAAAAAAGAAGAAAGGGTTTTCATAAAAAGAAAGGACATAGAACACAGTATACAAAAATCAAAGTAACGGGAATAGCATAGTAAATGCGAAATCCGAAATAGGAAATTCGAAGCTATTTCGATTTCAAATTTCAAAATTCGAATTTTAAAACTAATCTTATGGCACATAAAAAAGGTGAGGGTAGTGTAAAAAACGGTCGTGATTCGCAAAGCAAGCGCCTTGGTGTAAAAATATTCGGTGGCCAACCCGTGATATCTGGCAACATTATACTTCGTCAACGTGGCACGGTTTATCATCCTGGTAAAAATGTTGGCGTAGGAAGAGATTTTACATTGTTTGCATTGACAGACGGTGTTGTTGAATTTAAAAAAGGAAGGAATAACAGGACATTTGTATCTGTTGCCGCAGTTGAAATAGCTTCTTAATGGTCGTTTTCCAAATTAGTTTCGTTAAATAGTTGAAAAAATTTTTGACAGTGTGAAAAAATTTTTACTTTTACTGTCGATAGAATTTTTTTACTAACCATTTTAAATTCAAAAACATGGCTACAAAGAAAAAAGCTGCTAAAAAAGCTGCTCCTAAAAAGAAAGCTGCTAAGAAAAAAGTGGCTAAGAAGAAAAAATAAGTCAAAAACTTATTAAGCTATAGTAAAGTCCCGGCCCCAGGCCGGGACTTTTGTTTTCTCTCCTTTATATTTTTGCCTGATTCCAGGGCGATGATTATAACTTTAGCTATTCAAATATTGTCTATTCCAGGAGGAGATTTTTATGGATAATTATGCTATTGCCGACAATTTTTCAATGCTTTCAAAACTGATGGACATCCATGGTGAGAATTCATTTAAGTCAAAAACCTATTCGGTCGCTGCCTTCAATATTGAGAAATTACCCATGCAGTTGAGCGATACACCCAGGGAAAAGATCTTTGGCATCAAAGGGATTGGCGACAGCGTGGGAAAAAAAGTGATTGAAATGCTTGATACCGGTGAATTAAAGACACTGAGCGATTATCTTGAAAAGACACCGGCGGGGATCGTGGAAATGTTGACTATAAAAGGTATTGGTCCCAAAAAGATAAATACCATCTGGAAGGAACTGGAGGTTGAATCCATCGGCGAGCTGCTGTATGCCTGCAATGAAAACCGATTGCTTTTATATAAAGGCTTTGGAGAAAAAACGCAAAGCAATATCCGGGACTCCATCGAGTTTTACCTGCAAAACCAGGGAAGCTATTTATATGCACAAATTGAGAGCTATGCGCATAGCCTTCATGAGAAATTAAGTACCCATTTTTCAAAAGATAAAGTTGCGATTACCGGCGCTTTCCGTCGGCAAATGGAAGTTATCGATGTATTGGAGTGGTGCACAACGGTTTCTTCTGTTGAATTCAAAAGATTTTTCCTGGAAAACACATCTCTCCCCGAAGGTCATTCTTTCGATGCCATTGAAGAAAATGCCGAGCATATCTTATTTAAGGGAAAAGAAAACCTGAAGCTTAAATTCTATTTCGTGGAATCTTCGGCCTTTTATAAGAAGCTGTTTCAAACAAGCTGCAGTGAAGATTTCCTGGTAGGCTGGGAAAAGAAATTTTCCATTCCTTCGGCTGCCAACGAAGAAGATATTTTTCAATCCGCCGGGTTACCTTTTATTATTCCAGCCTTGCGGGAAAACGACTCGATCCTGGCAAAGGCGAAGGAAGGTCAAATAAAACAGGTCATTCAACCCTCCGATGTATGTTCGGTCATTCATAGTCATAGCAACTGGAGCGACGGTGTAAATACTATTGAAGAGATGGCAAATGACCTGGTTAAAAGAGGTTATGAATATCTCGTTATTTCCGACCACTCCAAAAGTGCATTCTATGCAAATGGATTAACTGTAGAAAGAATAAGAGAACAACATAAATATGTGGATGAATTAAATAGCAAATTGAAACCTTTCAGGATATTCAAGAGCATCGAATGCGATATTTTAAATGACGGCAGCCTCGATTATAGTGATGATATCCTGGCTACGTTTGATCTCGTGATCACATCTGTGCACAGCAATCTCAAAATGAATGAAGAAAAAGCAATGATGCGATTGTTGAATGCGATAAAGAATCCATATACGACCATACTGGGGCATATGACGGGCCGGCTATTGCTTAGTCGTAATGGCTATCCGGTTGACCATAAAAAAATAATCGATGCATGCGCTGAAAATCATGTAGTGATTGAATTGAACGCTCACCCGCGAAGGCTGGACATTGACTGGAGATGGATCGACTATGCACTTGAAAAAAATGTGTTGATCTCCATCGATCCCGATGCGCACTCGATAGAAGGATTTAATGATGTCAAATACGGCGTTTACGCTGCCCAAAAAGGAGGACTATCAAAAGAACAAAATCTGAGCAGTTTTCGACTGTCGGAATTTGAAGATTATTTGGAAAAAGTGAAGAGATTGAAAGCAGAGAAAAAAACTAATAACTAAAAGATAAAAGTTAGCATTATTAATTTTGAATAAGAGTCTGTCACTAAAGTGGCGTTCTTAGATACATTGTCTCTCACTAGTTCTTTAAATGATTTGTTACCTACAATAACTTGAGTTCTTACTTTGCCATCTCTGGAAATAAGTCCCATTATACCAGTCTTATTATCTTTTGGAGTATTATTTTCGTCATACATTTTAGTTCGCTGTTGCTTTGTCATCGTT
>DASXOT010000285.1:0-7212 GCA_036494065.1 Chitinophagaceae bacterium | reverse complement strand
TACAAAACTTCAGAATGGACAACAAGAGGTCTTCGATCCTGAAAATGAAAGGTGTCATCAGGAATTATGACTGGGGAGGTAAGAAATATCTTTCAAAATTATTATCCCATCCCAATCCGCTGCAACAACCGATGGCTGAATATTGGTTAGGAGCTCATGAGACAGCTTCATCAAACATCTTTATAAACGGAGCTGAAGAACGATTGGATCGATTTATTGCAATGAACAAAGAAGATACCCTGGGGCCGGCCGTGACAAAGCGATTCGGGCGATTGCCATTCTTACTGAAGATCCTAGATGTACGCGATATGCTATCGATACAGGTTCATCCGTCAAAACACGTTGCTGAAACTGAATTTGAGAAAGAAAATAAACAGAAAATTCCTTTAACCGATCCACGTCGCAATTACAAAGATGACAATCACAAACCGGAGCTGATGGTTGCCCTCAGTGATTTTTGGTTGCTTCACGGCTTTAAGCCGGTGAAAAAACTAGTTGCTACTTTAAGATCATTACCCGAACTACATTCACTGATTGAAATTTTCGATAGTGCAGGGTATGATCAGCTTTATAAAACGGTGATGGAAATGCCCCAGGAAGTGGTAAATGATACATTACGGCCTGTACTTGACCGCATCATTCCTGCTTACACAAATGATCAGCTAAAAAAAGACGATGAAAATTTCTGGGCGGCAAGAGCAGCAATTACTTTTAACCAGGGGAATCACATAGACAGGGGAATATTCTCCGTCTATTTTGTTAACCTTCTGAATTTAAAACCAGGTGACGGAATATTCCAGGATGCGGGTTTGCCTCACGCTTACCTCGAAGGTCAGAATGTAGAGATCATGGCCAATTCCGACAATGTGTTACGGGGAGGTCTCACTACTAAGCATATCGACGTAAAAGAATTAATGAAGAACATAAAATTCGAGGAGACTGAGCCGGATATTCTTCGTCCGCAACGAGAAAATAATGCCGAGGAGCAATATAAAACGGCAGCTCCCGATTTTAAATTAAGTCGATTCCAGTTACATCAACACGATCAGGGCTCTTTTCAATCCGTCACCGGCGAAATTATTTTAGTCATTAAAGGAAAAGTTTTGGTTAGTTCAGTTGACGATCAGCTTGAATTGCAAACTGGCGAATCCGCATTTATAATGAATCACCAAAAACTGGATTTAAAAACTCCGTCGACTGCCGACCTATATCGAGCCTCAGTGCCTGTTCATAATGAGAAATAATTCAAAATATCCATAAAACTCTGTGCCTGGTGTACCTACTGTGTTAAATATATTCTAAGTGATGGCTTTTTCAATACAACTTGTCCGACAAAGCCGGGATAAAACCATAGGCACATAGTTTCACATAGAATTGGGTTTACCAGGGCGATCATTAACTTCAAGAATTTTAAAAACAAAGGGCTCCTGACAACAAACTACTATTTTGACCTATTTAGTTTATTTTTGCATTTAGAAACATGATTTTAATATGAAAAATAGAAATAAAACCATCCTGATCTTTGTTTTACTGATAGTCGCATGTGCATTATACCGTATTTGGGACAATCGGCCACTAGGTTTTGCGCCACAAATAGCAATGGCGTTGTTTGCCGGCTCTGTTATTAAGGATAAAAGATTTTCATTTCTTGTTCCACTTTTTTCCATGCTCATTTCTGATGTTCTGTACCAAATCCTGTATATGCAGGGATTGACGGAAATCAGGGGCTTCTACCAGGGGCAATGGGTAAACTATATTTTGTTCACAGCGATTACTGCAATTGGATTCCTGATAAATAAAAGAAATATTAGTTCCATTATTTTAGGGTCATTGGGGGGCGTAGTATTCTATTTCATATTTTCCAATTTCTTTCTTTGGATAGGTGGAGGACTCGATATCAACAATCAACCTTATCCAAAAACATGGAGCGGCTTAATGGATTGCTTTGCGTCTGCATTACCCTTTCTACGCGGCAGTGTGTTCGCAACTCTCTTGTTCAACGGGATCTTTTTTGGCTGCTATAGCCTGTACAACCACTATTTTGTCAAACAACCATCTACATTAAAACACCTGGAGAATTAAATCAGTTTTAGTTCCTGGAGGCTATTTACAATCCTTCCATATGTTTCTTCATCTGAAAGAGAATCGGGAATAAATGTTTCACCGATTACCTTTTGGTACAATTCGATATATCGCTGAGAGATCGTATTGATCCACTCATCATTCATTTCAGGGACTGATTGACCTTCCTTTCCCATAAAATTATTTGCGATGAGCCATTCCCTGACAAATTCCTTACTGAGCTGTTTTTGCTTTTCGCCTCTGTGCTGACGCTCTTCAAAGCCATCAGCGTAAAAATATCTTGAAGAATCGGGTGTATGAATTTCATCCATTAGATAAATGACATCATCGATTTTTCCGAACTCATATTTCGTATCCACCAGGATTAATCCTTGCCTGGCGGCAATTTCTTTTCCCCGTCCAAATAGTCTCAATGCATACTCTTCTATCACTTTCCATTCATCAACAGTGGTTATACCCCGGCTAATAATTTCTTCTTTCGAAATATCTTCGTCATGTCCGGCTTCGGCCTTTGTGGAAGGAGTAATGATGGGAGATGGGAAATAGTCGTTTTCTTGAAGACCATCGGGCATAAGAACTCCACACAACTCTCTTTTACCGGACGAATAGGTTCTCCAGGCATGCCCTGTTAAATTACCCCGCACCACCATTTCAATCTTGAATGGGATACATTTTTTCCCGATTGAGGCTGATGGGGTAGGCGTTTTCAGCAACCAGTTAGGACAAATGTCTTTTGTAGCATTCAACATAAATGCTGCGATTTGGTTTAACACTTGTCCTTTGAAAGGGATTGCTTTTGGAAGTATTACATCGAAGGCAGAAATGCGATTACTGGCAATCATCACCAACCACCTGTTGTCTATTGTAAATACATCACGAACCTTGCCCTGGTAGAATTTAGTTTGATTGGGAAATATAAATGAAGCCATGCCCGAATATAGTAAACAGTTGTGCAAAATAATTTGCCATTGCACAAATAATCATTCACCGTTACAAATTAAATTTTCAGATGAAAAAATCAATGCTTATTTTTCGGGCACAAAAAACTTGTTTATGAGAAAAAGCTACCGCTATTTTGCCGTATGGCTGATAGCTTGCATTCTTGCTGTTGCTGCCCATTCACAGAACACGACCATCTCAGGAACTGTGCACAACAATTCAACTAAAGAAACAGTTGCTGCAGTTTCGGTGATAGTAAAAGGAACCAACCAGGGCACATACACCGATGACAAAGGGAATTTTAAAATTACGGTAACAAAGTTGCCGGTCACACTTGTTTTTAGCTCCATCGGTTATGAGGAGAAGGAGATTTCAGTAGCAACAGCTTCTGCCGGATCAATAGATCTCGCTCCCACATCAAGTCTCGGCCAGGAAGTAGTGGTAGCGGCAACAAGGACGCCTTTGCGCATATTAGAGTCCCCCGTTTCGATCGAACGCCTCAGCAATAAGGATATTCGCAACATCGCCACACCCAGCTATTATGATGCTATTGCGAATTTGAAAGGCGTCGATCTCGTCACATCCAGTCTTACATTCCGAACACCGAGTACGCGTGGTTTCAATGGTAGCGGCAATCTTCGCTTTAACCAGTTGATTGATGGAATCGATAACCAGGCTCCCGGGCTCAATTTCTCCGTAGGTAGCATCGTAGGCCCCACTTCGCTCGACGTTGACAATATGGAACTGTTACAGGGCGCTTCCTCTGCGCTATACGGTTCTGGTGGCATGAACGGTACGCTCCTTATAAACAGTAAAGAACCTTTCAAATATCAGGGATTCAGCTATGAGATCAAACAAGGCGTGATGCATGTGGATGGGAAGGAGCGCGCAGCTTCCCCTTACTACGATTGGTCGATGAGATGGAGCAAAAAAGTAAGCGAACGCTTTGCATTTAAGATAAGCTCTCAATTAGTGAGTGCTAATGACTGGCAGGCGCAGGACTATAGGAATTTACAACGAAATAATGTAGAGAGTGAATTAAAAGGAGGTACCCGCCAGTCAGATCCCAATTATGATGGCGTAAATGTATTTGGAGATGAAGTTAGTACCAGCATGTCTGCATTTGCACAGGCTGTGCAGGCTCAGGTGCCTGGTACCGGCGTAACGGCAATAAATAATCTCATTGGCGCAGGTCTCACTTACCAGCAGATCGCCGCTGCGCTCGGCGCAAATCCGGCAACAGCTCCATTGGTTTCAGCACTTCCATTTATATATGGACTGAATCAAAATTATTTCGGCAGCCAGTTCGTGAGCCGCACTGGTTATGAAGAAAAATATCTCGTCGATTATAATACTTATAACCTGAAATTAAATGGCGGTTTCACTTACAAGATCACCAATAACATTGAAGCGAATGTATTGGCTTATTGGGGAACAGGTACCACCGTTTATACGGGGGCAGACAGGTATGCTATCCAGAACCTGAAGATGGGACAATACAAAGCAGAATTAAAAGGAAAGAACTGGTTTTTGAGAGCCTATACAGTACAGGAAAATTCAGGCGATGCATATACCGCTACCACAGCAGCCATCTATATTGATCGCGCATGGAAGACTGACCAAAATTGGTTTCAGCAATACATAGGAACTTATGCGACGCTTCTTGCCACTGCAGGCTATTCACCGATACAGGCCAATCAAGCTGCTAGAACGGCCGCTGACCAGGGAAGATTTTTACCGGGCTCGGCTCAATTCAATACGGCCTTCCAAAATGCAAAAAGCATATCAATCCAGGATGGGGGCGCTAAGTTTTTTGACAGGACCGATATGTATCAATACGAAGGACAATTAAACCTTACGCCTTATATAAAATTTGTAGAAACAACTGTCGGCGTGAGCCTTCGTCGTTATCATCTAAACTCACATGGAACAATCTTCGCGGATACAGCCGGTGCGATCCCAATCAATGAAGTGGGCGCTTATCTCCAATTACAGCGCTGGTTTGCCAACGAACATTTAAAGCTGAGCATCTCCGGCCGATATGATAAAAATGAAAATTTCGCAGGAAGGTTTACGCCTCGTGCGACTGCCTTGATAAAAGTGGCAAAGGATAATAATTTCAGATTGTCGTACCAACAGGCCTATCGTTTCCCATCAACTCAGGATCAATATATCAATCTACTCACTGGCGGCGTGAATCGTTTAATCGGAATGGGCCAGGTCTTCCGATCTTTCTTTGACTTCGATTCAAGACCGGCAAAGACCGCAGAAAGCATTGTTGCCTATCGTAACTCACTTAACCCAGCTGTGCTGGTAGACGCTACATATCCGGATCTCAAACCGGAACGAATGAGTTCATATGAAATTGGTTATAGAGGCTTATTCACAAAAAGATTTTTATTTGACGCTTACCTTTATTATAGCAAGTACGAGGACTTCATTGCGAGGAAAGCAGTTGGTCGTGGGGAATCAGCCAGCACTAACCCGGTTGTGGAGTTGACTGAGTTAGCAAGTCCGTTTACCACCACCAACTATTCTTTTGTAGTTAACTCACCCACCAGTGTGAAGGGAATTGGCTGGGGTATTAGTGGTGATTATGAATGCGGAGATGGATTTCACGTTACGGCAAATGTTTCGGGTGACAGGCTGAATGGAGTGCCTCCGGGATTGATCACATTCTTTAATACACCAAAAACAAGGTATAATATCGGTGTAAGTAATAATAATCTTTATAAGAATGTTGGTTTTAATATTCTCTGGAGATGGCAGGATGAACTGCTTTGGGAAGGAACGTTTGGAACAGGAACTATTCCCAGCTATGGAACCTTAGATGCTCAGATAACCCTGAAGGTTAAAAACTCCAAGGGTCAGTTCAAATTGGGCGCTTCCAACCTTTTGAACAAATACTACACAAGTGCTTTTGGAAATCCTGAAGTGGGAGGAGTCTATTACGTCGGCTATGGTTATAATTTGCAATAATTGTTGACCTTGTTTTTCAAAATGCGGGGCCATGCTGGTTCCGCATTTTTATTTTATAGCTGGCCGTGCGGTCACTGACGATTCACGTCCGCGGCTGCGGACTGACGACTCCCAGCCGCCTCAAAGTATATCTTAGTTCAATTGCTTTGTTGTTTGTCCCAGGTTAATGCCATTTTGATACACCTGGAATACATATGTTCCTGAGAGAAAATTGTCGGGTTGAATGGTATAGATAAGTTTCTTCTTTTCGCCCTTGTTATAATCAAAATGGATCTTTGCCGTGTAAGCTTTTGTTCCTTCCGTTTTCGATGTAAAATAATCGGCACCTGCTCCCCAAACATCATTCTGCAATACTTTGTTATCGGGCTGAACGATGACAACATACACATCGTAAGATGAACTCCTGGCAATATTATTTTGCAGGGCAAAAGAGAAGATAAACTTATTTGCTTTCTTGGCAGACATGGATTCCATTTCTTTTTTTCCTGCCCGGGTTGTAACCGCAGAAAGGCACATCTCTGAAGCTATAAACGTGGATGCCTCATTAATTGTCTCGGTGAGTTCTTTATTTTCCTGGATTACTTTCTGATTATCGTCTTCCAGGGTTTTCATTTGCGTATTTAACTGGGACAGTACTCCATTTAATCGCGTCCTTTCAACTTCGAGATCGCTGTTCTGTGCCTTCATCTCTTCTATTTTTTCCTGGTATTCTAAAATAAGATCTTTCGCTCTCTTAAGATCCGCGTTTGTCGAGTTTCGGTTTTTTAAGATATTCGTTATTTGAATACGCAGATCATATATCTTCAGCATGGTAGAGTCCAATGTGCCTTTCAACGAATCTTCCTTCACTTTTGTAGTGTCCAATTCGACTGACTTCTGATCAAATAGTTTTTGTAATGAATCCCTGATTGCTTCCTGCGTGGCGAGCGTGTCCTTTACGAGAACTTCAAACTGGTGATGGCTATACTGAGATTTATCATAGAGGTGATAAACCCAGGTGGTTATTAACGCAATGCATACGAGAAGAAGTAAAAGATTTTTTGAGTCCTTCATAAGGTGAAGCAGGCTAGCTGAATGTTGGTTGTTAGTTTATCAGGAAATTATTTATTGGTTAATGTTTGATCCACGTAAGCAGATATCCAACCTACCTGTCCGTTTTTGACGAGGTAAAATTGTTTGCCTTCATACACTGACTGAAATTGCCTCATTATT